>NZ_JVPL01000001.1:0-5085 GCF_001054655.1 Bacillus sp. 220_BSPC | reverse complement strand
CCATAAAAATAGACAAACTCGATTTTCATCGAGTTTGTCTACAGTCTGAATCGGGCTCTTAAAAAGAAGCCCGATTTTTCTTTTTATTCTTTTTCCCTTCGATGACGGTTAAGTGACTATCCGTTTTCTTTCTCCATTTTATTTTCTTTGATGATTTTGCTGCAGAGAAGCTAGCCACATTATCCTTTTTCGAAGTTCGGTTTTTTAGCCTTTTTTTCGATTGGCGGGCAGCCTTTCGGAATGCTTGCTGCTCTTTCTTAACTGGTTTTCCCTTTGTTAATCCGGTATAAATCATATAAATAATCCCTGCGACAATGGCTATTATGAGAATGTTTCTAAAAAAGCCAATCGGGTCATTAAATAGTCGGCTCAATAGTCCGAGGACTCCGAGGGCGATGATTCCGTATATCATGAAAGATATGAAACGTTTCAACAAAGACACCTCCTTAAGAGCATCATAAGCATTTTTAGCTTATTTTAAACATTTTAATTGTGAAATATTTGAAAAAAATGAAGATCATTCATTTAGTTAGTATATGATTTTCCATCATCAAAATGTGTATAGATGTTTTACACAATTACATCTGATTCTAAACCTTTTTCGGTCTCTTTTTCCATCCTCAACAGTTCTTGGAAGGATGCCAATGCGACTTCGACTTGATCATCGGTAGGGGCTTTGGTTGTCAATAACTGAAGCCAAAGGCCGGGATAGCCAAGGTAACGCAGGATGGGAGTGTCCCTTACTTTGTTAGTCAACTGCAAGACTTCGAATGCTATGCCGAGCACGACGGGGATAAGTAAAATGCGATTGACGACACGAACCCATAGCGGATCCGTTGGTACAAGAAGATAGACAAACATCCCTACAATGACAGTAAATAAAATAAAACTGCTGCCACAGCGATAATGAAGGCGGGAACTTGCCTGCACATTCGCAACCGTCAATTCTTTTCCGCTTTCAAAGCAATTGATCACCTTATGCTCTGCTCCGTGATACTGAAAGACCCGCTTGATCAATGGCGTCAAGGAAACTACATAAATATATACGAGCAGTAAGATCAGCTTGAACAAGCTTTCCACTAATACCTGAGCCGTATGGCCACTGAAAATGGGTTCTGTCAATTTTGCGAGGAAGACAGGAATCAAGGTGAAAAGCAATTTCCCAAAAAGGAAGGAGATCACACCGATCACGGCAACACCTAGCCAAAGACTTAATTTAGAGGGGTCTTTCGTTTCTTTTTTCGTTTCGACCTCTTTTTCCCCGTCTTCTTCTTCATACTGTTCAGTTGAAAAGTTAAGATGTTTCGAACCGGTGGCACTTGACTGAAGCAGTGATACGATACCCCGTAGAAACGGTATTTTTTTTAAGCGGTTTACAACAGGTTTCGATTCACGCGGCAGATGATAATATACAATCGTCGAATCTTTGCGGCGTACCGCAGTGACTGTGTGATGTTTGCCACCGAACATGACGCCTTCCACTACAGCCTGCCCTCCATAAACGGGTTTTTGAACCTCAGACATTTCTACACCAACCTAATAGTTATTCACGTAGCTCTCTCATGGGTGCTAACATGTGTATTATCAAGCATCACAAGGGTTTAAGGCGGTCCTCCAAAATGGAATGGAAGCTTTACCCCCTGCAATTGCTTTTTGAATGTTGAATCACAGGAAGGTATTATCCTGTGTACATTATAAATTTCAACAGAGGATGGGGATTTTCCTCTGAAAAAAGCAGATTATTTATGATTTAATCATACAGAATTAATCACAAAACCTCTAGTGATTCTCCTCCCCAATAATAAAAAAAAATAGTTCTATTTAACAAAGGGCATACTACGTAGCGGAGGTGTTTGATATGTCTTCTAATGAAAATGGACAAATTCAACAGGAATATCAAAGCATGTTAATTTACAATGTACTTGCTGTCGGTTTTGTAGGGGGGGCTTTAGCCAGTTTTATCGGAATTCTAGCCCATTATGTTAACTTTATGGATTTTAGCCCAAAATTCATACTGACTTCGTGGTCAAATATGACCTGGATCGATCATTGGCTCGGTACGGTAATGACCATGATTATATTCGGAATTCTATCCGTGGGGATCGCCTTTATATACTATAGCCTCTTTAAAAGGATGAAGAGTATTTTTCCGGGTATTATTTTGGGGGTGGTCTGCTGGGCTTTGCTTGTATTTGTCCTGAAACCGATGTTCATCGATTTGCCAACCTTTTATAAAATGTCAGCAAATACTGTTATAACAAGTGTATGCATTTTTATTATATACGGTCTTTTTGTAGGGTTTTCTATATCATACGATCATCAGGAATATATACGCTATAAAAACAAGGCCGAGAAGCAATCGGAAAGCTGATTGCTTCTTGGTTGTAAAAAAGTAGTAAGACAATTTGTAATTATGATAGAATGTTCATGGAAAGCATTCTTTTAACATGAGCAGGTGTTTGATGATGACAAAAATCTTACTAATCAATGGTCCGAATTTAAATCGTTTGGGGAAGCGGGAACCTGCGCATTATGGATCCTCGACGCTTGCGGATGTCGAAGCGCAATTAATGCTGCAAGCACAAGGGTTAAATGTGGAATTAACCTCTTTTCAAACTAACCATGAAGGAGCGATTATCGACAAGCTCCATTGGTCAGAGGATCATGGGATCGACGGGATTATCATTAATCCTGGGGCTTTTACTCATTATAGTTATGCGATTCGTGATGCAATAGCCGGAATTGATGTTCCAGTGGTGGAAGTGCATATTTCGAACATACATGCCCGTGAAAGCTTTAGACATGAATCAGTGACCGCTGCGGTATCGGCGGGACAGATTGTCGGCTTGGGGATACACGGTTATGAATTGGCGTTGCAGGCGATCACAAAGATTGCAAAGGGGGAAATTAAATGAATAAACTAATGCGCTTAAGAGCCTCGATGGAAAAGGTGGGCATTGATGGTTTTTTGATCACCAGTACATATAACCGCCGATACATGACCAACTTCACGGGAAGTGCAGGCGTTGTACTCATTTCCCAAAAAGAAGCTAAATTCATCACTGATTTCAGATACGTGGAACAAGCGGGCGAGCAGGCACCGGACTATGAAGTCGTTCAACACAAAGGAACCATCATCGAAGAAGTCGGCAAGCAGGCTAAAGCGATGAATATCGGCAAGCTGGGTTTTGAGCAAGAGCACCTGACTTATGCTACATATAAAGCTTATGAAGCGGCCATTGATGGCCAACTTTTGCCGGTGTCTGGGGTTATTGAGAATTTACGCTTGATAAAGACTTCATCAGAGATTAAGATATTAAAGGAAGCGGCTGCTATTGCTGATGCTGCGTTTACGCATATTCTGGATTTCCTGCGTCCAGGGATTTCGGAACTGGATGTATCCAATGAACTTGAATTCTTTATGAGGAAACAAGGGGCAACTTCTTCTTCCTTCGATATTATTGTAGCATCCGGCATCAGGTCCGCACTTCCGCATGGAGTGGCTACTGATAAAATCATCGAAAAAGGCGATTTTGTCACATTGGATTACGGGGCATATTATAACGGGTATGTGTCTGACATCACTCGGACATTAGCGGTTGGCAAGCCAAGTGAAGAACTTATTATTATTTATGACATTGTTTTAGAAGCTCAACTGAGAGGAATGGCTGGGATCAAACCCGGTATGACTGGCAGGGAAGCGGATGCACTAACTCGAAATCTAATTGAAGAAAAGGGATATGGGCAGTATTTTGGACATTCGACCGGACATGGAATCGGCCTTGAAGTTCATGAAGGTCCAGCATTATCCTTTAGGTCTGATATCATTTTAGAACCAGGTATGGCTGTAACCGTTGAACCGGGCATTTATTTACCGGGTGTAGGCGGAGTGCGGATTGAAGATGATACAATCGTTACAATTGACGGTAACGAAGCACTTACTCATTCAACTAAAGAGTTAATCATTCTGTAAACATGTACATGTAGGAGGACAAATTTATGATTTCAGTAAACGATTTTCGCACGGGTGTTACGATTGAAGTAGATAATGGAATTTGGCAGGTTATCGAGTTCCAACACGTTAAACCTGGTAAAGGTGCAGCTTTTGTACGTTCTAAACTTCGTAACCTTCGTACGGGTTCAATCCAGGAGAAAACATTCCGTGCTGGTGAAAAAGTTGCTAAAGCACATATTGAAAACCGCAAGATGCAGTACCTTTATGCAAGTGGAGACAGCCATGTATTCATGGATAACGAAACGTATGACCAAATCGAGCTCCCGGCTTCAAGCATTGAACGTGAACTTAAGTTCCTAAAGGAAAATATGGAAGTACATATCATGACTTTCCAAGCGGAAACACTTGGTGTCGAGCTTCCAAACACAGTGGAACTAGAAGTGGCGGAGACTGAGCCTGGAATTAAAGGCGATACATCTTCAGGCGGCACGAAATCAGCAGTACTTGAGACGGGCCTTTCGGTTCAAGTGCCATTCTTCATCAACCAAGGTGACAAACTATTGATCAATACAAATGAAGGTTCTTACGTATCACGTGCATAAATGAAAGAAGGCCGAGATTAATATCTCGGCCTCAAATTGTAGACAAAAAGGTTTCGGAATGGTCTCATTCCGAAACCTTTTTGATTTTTTATTGGATGGGACTTCATGATGACGCAGATGATCTGCTTCTTCCATTTATTCTTGCCAAATATGAAGTGTCACCACTTTCTGAAGGTCCTTACTTTCTGTACAACACTGTGATAAAGATGAACGAGTCCTGCACAAATGCAATTGGATGATTTGTACACACGATAGTCCTCTTTAATCTCCATTTTACAAGCTGGCACCAGTTGGTCCAAAGTAATCATTCATGCTGATCGAATCATGATCATGTTTAAAAAGCATCCTCATCTCCTCAAGTTCCCAGTCTGGAAGGTCCGTATGGTCTCATCCCAAACCATGATTTTATAAGAAGACTTGGTTACCCTTCATGTTTTACTTTTTTATGGAGTGGAACCCTCACTGGATTGAAGAAATCTGCGACACTCCTGCCGAATAACTGGCTAGCCGAGACCCCACAGGCGCTTG
>NZ_JVPL01000089.1:0-7793 GCF_001054655.1 Bacillus sp. 220_BSPC | reverse complement strand
ACGCCGCCAAGCCATTTAAAAAGATCAGCCATCCGGCTGGTCTTTTTTTGCGTCAAGAAGAAATTATGAAGCCCTGTTATATATATAGAAGCTGTTACCTCACCATTGAAAGGGGCTGAAATCGAAAATTGTTCATCCTTTTAAATTTAACCCGTTTCGACTATCGTAACTTAGGATATAAGCGAGATATTAGTACCATCTGCTTAGACATTGGGTTATTAAAATCGATTGCAAATAACTGGATAATTGGATTTAAATAAGCAGCAGTACATATATTTTAGCTAAAAAGAAATTAATTCAGAAACTGGTAACTAAAAATGTGGGAAATATCAAAATAGAAGGAAGCCCTCATAAAGGATAAAATAATTGGTGCCTCTGCAAATAAAAGGTATTCTTCCAACTTGTATGAACACTAACAAATACAAGGCAGGGCTGAACCTTTAAGGTAAATAAGATCCAAAATGAGACCTTCGGAATTTAAAAATAATGAGTATGAGGAATTGCTCTATGGTGATTAAGGACCGCTTCATGAGTTTGACACAATTAAATTAGCGCAGTATAATAATCCAGTAGAACGATATACTAAATAAATTTAACTAATTAGCGGTAGCATAAGTGTTTTATCAATACTTTTCTAATCGATTAAAATTTAGTAGAACGATATACTAACAACAAGCACGATTAGTAGAACGATATACTAGTAATGCGCAAGTTAGTAGAACGATGTACTAACTTAGCCGGTTAATCTATGAAGTTTATTGTTTTATTTAGTACGTCATTATTTTTCTTAAATTTATGGTATGGGGCAAGGGGGCAACATCTGAAAGGCTTAAGAATCAAATTGCATTTCGATAACTTTTTAAATAGGGGTGTGTTTCATGAAAAATCCATTTATAAAAATGGCCACAGGTTTATATATTAGCTATTTTATTTTAGGCATGATCAATATTATCATTGGATCAAATATGGAAAATTTGTCAAATCAATTAAATACCAGTGCCTCAGGGATAAGTTACTTGGTCTCTGCCATAGGAATCGGTAAGTTAGTTTCTTTGTTTTTCGCCGGTAGACTGTCGGATAAATTAGGAAGGAAACCATTTGTTGTTTCAGCATCTTTTATCTACCTGATCTTCCTTATAGGCATACCCTTGGCTCCTAACTATACATTGGCATTTATATTTGCTGTATGTGCTGGTATTGCCAATTCATTTTTGGATGCAGGTACGTATCCAGCACTTATTGAGGCTTTTCAAAAGAAAGCTGGTTCCGCTACCGTATTAGTAAAAGCGTTCGTTTCAATCGGTGCCGCACTTCTTCCATTTATCATGGCGTTCTTTATAGCTAGAGATATGTTTTACGGGTATACATTCTTCTTAATGGCTGCTGTATATCTTGTTAATGGGTTTTTCCTGCTTAAGGTTTCATTCCCGGATCATAAAGCCCAAAGCCAAACTCAGAATGATAAACAAGCTGTGCCGGTTCAACAGCAATTCCTCTCAAAACCGAAGTTTGCTCAGGAAGGTTTGGCCGTCATACTATTAGGCTTCACATCAACTGCTTTATTCATGTTGGTTCAAGTCTGGCTCCCGAACTTCGGACAAGATGTATTGGGACTAACCCAAGCTAAGGCTGTTCAATTGCTTAGTTACTATAGCATTGGCTCCCTTGTTTCTGTCATTTTACTAGCTGTTCTATTGAATAAAGTAATTAAGCCCATTACCGTCATGATTATCTATCCGGTCATTGCGGCATTATCTTTATTGTCACTCATCTACATCCAGCAACCATTTATAACCGTTTTGAGCGCTTTCTTCATAGGGCTTTCAACTGCAGGGGTATTCCAATTAGCCATGACAATAATCACGGAATTCTTCCCTGCCAATAAAGGTACGATCACCTCATATGTAAACATTGCAGGTAGTTCAGCCTTTATCATCATACCCTTCATTACTGGTATCATTTCTAAGAGTGCTGGGTTAACAGCGGTCTTCTTGTTTGATGTGGCAATTGCGGCAATTAGTATTTTATTGGCCGTATTCGTCGCCTATCGATACAAAAAGGTAATTAAAGTTTCCAATTAAACGGTCTAACCGAACATCAGGGGGGATGAACCCCACTGATGATAGTGATAAAAGGGGGATACATCATGCAAACAATCACGATCAAAGACGTAACGATCGGAGAAGGGGTTCCAAAGATCATCGTTCCACTAATGGGGACAACGAAAGAAGAACTGCTTAAAGAAGTTGAAACGGTAAATGCACTACGGCCGGATATCATTGAATGGCGAGTAGATGTCTTTGAACAAGTCGAAAGCTTAGAAGCCGTTTCGGATATGATTACAAAAATTAGAAATGCGGTTCCTAGTACTTTGCTGCTTTTCACTTTTAGAAGCGATAAAGAAGGCGGAAACAAGGAAATCAGCGATGATTATTATTTCCAACTTCTTCATACAGCAATTAAAACGAAGAATATTGATCTTGTCGATGTTGAGTTGTTTTTTGAGGAATCATCAGTGAAGGAGACTGTGAAGGTAGCTGAGGAAAATGGGGTATACGTTGTGATGTGTAACCATGATTTCGATAAGACACCAGCAAAAGAAGAAATCATTTACCGATTGCGTAAGATGCAGGAATTTGGCGCCCATATTCCCAAAATCGCTGTAATGCCCCAAACAGTAGGTGACTTACTCGTATTATTAGATGCAACTTACACGATGAAAACAAAGTATGCCGATCGCCCATTCATTACGATGTCAATGTCGGGTACAGGCCTGGTCAGTCGATTATCAGGCGCGGTGTTTGGATCTGCTTGTACATTCGGTGCCGGAAAAGAAGCATCTGCACCAGGACAAATTCCTGTTACACAATTAAGGAATGTATTGGAAATCATTGATCAAAATATTTAATTCATAATTCCTTCCAAGAAGGAATTTATATAAAGTTTAAAAAATCAGGGGGAGTAGAACATGGAAAATCTAGGACGAATTAATGGGAAAACAGAATTAGTAGGATTGCTGGCAACACCTATCGGACATTCATTATCACCTGCCATGCATAATCTAGCTTTCGATAAATTAGGCTTGAATTGCGCCTATTTAGCATTTGAGGTTGGAAATGAAGAGCTGGAAGATGCAGTCAAAGGGATGCGTGCATTAAATGTAAAAGGATTTAACGTATCCATGCCTAATAAAATGAAGATCCTTCCATATCTTGATGAATTGGCGGACAGTGCTAAATTTTCAGGAGCGGTTAATACAGTTGTCAATGTCGATGGAAAGTTCGTAGGGCACAGCACTGATGGGATGGGATATACCCGGAACCTAAAAGAACATGGTATTGATATTAAAGGCAAGAAAATGACTCTTATCGGTTCTGGTGGGGCTGCTACCCCAATTGCCATTCAATCTGCGCTGGAAGGTGTGGCGGAAATCAGCATTTTTGCTCGTGATGATGCATTCTTCCCTCAAGCAGAAGAAAATGTACGAATCATCAATGAGGATATGAAGCATTTAAATGTGAAAGCCAATGTATACCCTCTTGAAAATGTTGAACAATTAAAGGCTGAAATCGCAACTAGTGATATTTTGGCAAATGGAACCGGCGTTGGCATGAAACCACTTGAAGGCTTAAGTGTCATTCAAGACGAATCAATGCTGCGTCCTGATTTAATCGTAACCGATGTTGTTTACATCCCACGAAAATCTAAACTAATGGAACAAGCTGAAGCTGTAGGTGCTACCGCTATTAATGGTCTTGGGATGATGCTTTGGCAAGGTGCACTAGCCTTTGAATTATGGACAGGTCAACAAATGCCTGTTGATTTCATCAAAGAGCAATTGTTTGCAGAATAAAATGATTCCACTCTGGAGATTCTTCTCCAAATAGAGGTTTTTTTCATACTCGATGTGCATCATTTATTAAATGATTAAAAAAATTGGGTGCACCAAACCTCGGAGCTAAGAAATTCAGGGAGTGAAATCCCCTGTTTTTCTTAGCGTTTTTTTTTGAAAAGTGGTTTTCATGTAAATGGATAACATAAAGGGGAGACTTTAATGTAATTACATTGTGCATTAAGGTGTTATATGGGAGTAACACAACGTGATTTATTATAGGGGTGTAATAATGAAAAATCAGTATTTTAAAGCGGCATCTGGCATGTATATTAACTATTTTCTGCTGGGGATGGTTAATATTATTCTCGCCTCAAACATGCCCTCTTTAACAGAACAATGGGATACGGACTCTACTGGTATTAGTTATCTTATTGCAGCAATAGGAATAGGCAGATTACTCACGTATGGTTTCTCGGGAGTATTATCAGATAAATTTGGAAGAAAACCATTAATCATGGTCTCTTCGGTTATAATGGGCGTTTTTTTAATTGGGATTCCATTTTCCCCCACATATGAAATGGCCTTTGTATTTGCCTTACTTGCGGGAATTTCCAACTCAGCCATGGATGCTGGTACATATCCGGCGCTAACTGAAATGTTTCCTGAATCTGCTGGTTCCGCAAGTGTTATGGTTAAGGCTTTTGGTTCGCTTGGTGCTACAATCCTGCCATTCATCATCTTGTTTCTTACTACGAACCAATTATTTTACGGGTTTTCATTTTTAGTACCGGCTGTCATCTATTTCATGAATATGTTTTTGGTGTTGTCCGCTTCATTTCCAAGCAAATCCGAAGCTGTCAGTAAAGAAGAGGATTTTCACAGTAACAGGTTCATAACGGAACCTAAATTTTGGAGCGAAGGAGTCGCACTAATCATAATTGGGTTTACATCAACTGCGTTATTTACAGTTTCGCAAATCTGGTTACCGAGTTTCGGCCAGGAAGTCGCAGGGATGCCATCTTCAAGTGCAATTAAATTATTGAGCTATTATAGTGTGGGGTCACTTATTTCCGTCCTGCTATTATCCATCTTATTAAACAAATGGATTAAGCCCGTGACGGTGATATTGCTTTATCCAATGATTACTTTACTTACGGTAATCATCATATTAACGAATCATTCACCTATTGTCTTAAGTATTAGCTCCTTTTTCCTTGGAGCCTCGACAGCTGGGATCTTTCAATTAACCATTGCCATAATGACTGAACTTTTCTGGAGAAAAAAAGGAACTGTAACAGGGATCGTTGCGACGGCATCCAGTTTGGCGAGCGTCGTTTTACCAATCGCAACGGGCTTGATCGCTAAGAGTGGGGATATATCGCATATATTTCTTTTTGATTGCTTTATTGCTACTATAGGAATCCTGGCTGCAGCTTTTGTATATTACCGGTATAAGAAATTGACACAGCACCAGACCATATTTAACCATGGCTGAAAGTATTGAAGGATTTGCTTAAAACTCCATCTTCCGGAACTAGGATGGTGTTTTTTTTTGGACTAATGAATAGTGGATATAGATGTTTTGGCGTGATTGAAGATCGTTGAGATTCCCATGTTCCAAAAGCAAGGGTGTAATAATGACAGTAACTATATTATTATAGAAAGAACATGATAATAATAAGTACATCAAAAATACATTCAAGATGGTGATTGAACTATGAAACAATCCAAAAAAGGGCGGGTCACACTGCAACAGGTAGCGAAACATGCTGGGGTATCTACCTCCACTGCTTCCCTTATCGTTCGCAATAACCCTCGAATATCGGAAGCGACGCGAAAAAAAGTATTAAAATCGATGCATGAATTGGGTTATGTGTACGATAGAATTGCAGCAAACCTAAGGTCGCAGAGTTCTGATACTGTAGGAATCATTATTACCGACATATCAAATACCTTTTTTTCTGAATTCCTGATAGGCGTTCACGATGCATTGGATGAGGTCGGGTATACAGTGTTGCTGGGGACTACATTCGACTCGGTTGCCAAGCAAGATCATCTCCTTTCAACCATGATGGAACACAGGGTGGGTGGCCTGATTCTTTGTCCTGTCTCTGAAAGCTCACAAGATACAATTGAACGGTTAAATGAAATTGACACGCCGATGGTGCTTGCTGTCAGGGAACTGCCTGGAGTGAATAGCGACTATGTAGGCATAGACTATCCAGAAGGAGCCAGGATCGCTGTTGATCATCTCCTTGGAAAGGGGCATAAAAGAATTGCGCTCCTTGGTGGCATAAAGGAATCTTCTACTTGGATCGAGAGAATGGAGGGATACCGTGAAGCTCTTTCAAGAGCGGGATTGGAAGTGGATGAATCGTTGGTGATAGATAGTGCCCCTACACGGGAGGGAGGACTTGAGGCTGTTTTGAAAGTACTTGAGAATCCTAATCCGCCTACCGCGATTTTTTGCTTTAGCGACTTAATTGCCTTTGGTGTTATGCAAGGATTAATGATGAAAGGAATTACTCCTGGAAAAGATATGGATATCGTTGGGTTCGATAACGTTCCAGTCGCAGAAATCTATCACCCTCCGCTAACGACCATTTCCTCATTCCCTAGACGTATTGGGAAAGAGGCAGCGAATCTCCTGTATCAGCAAATGGAGAAAATAGAACGTGAACAACAGCGAATCATATTGAATCCAGAACTGATTATTAGAGAGTCTTCCTAAAAAAGAAAAATAAAAAGGTGATTAGTTCACAGGAGGTTAGGTACCGCTGTGCCCTTTTCATCTTTTCTATTATTCTTTTATTGGGAACATTGATTACATATCAGAAAGGTTTGCCTTACTTAAGCGGATCATAAATATCCCAGGCGACTTTCAATGAATCGACTATAAAGTCTGCCACTTCATCAACATCTAGATCATTGGTATTCACTTTTGAATGATGATAGGAGTATATTTCCTGTCTCGTGTAAAAGAGTTCTTCGATTTCCTCAAGGGACCGGCTTTGTAAAACGGGTCTACTATCAATAAGCAAGCCTATTCTCTCTTTCCAGTATTCCCAAGATAAGTCCAGGTAAAAGACAATGCAATTGGATAAACAGATATTCCGTATATCCTCTTGTAAAAATGCCCCGCCTCCAACTGAAATGATTTTCAATTGTTGTTGACTAAGGCTTTCAATCACACTTTTTTCTTTTTCGCGAAAAGCTTTTTCCCCAAACTTCTTGAAGATTTCCGTAGTGGGCATATTGAATTCCTTTTCAATTTCTTGATCTATATCAATAAAGTCCCTATATAATTTCCTGGCTACTTTCTGTCCGATCGTCGTCTTTCCTACCCCCATAAAGCCAATAAAAACGATACTTTGCATCCTCAAAGATGTGTTTTTATTAATCATTTATAAATCCCTCTCCCAACTATTTTTTATAATGATTAAAAGTCTCTCCTGAAATTTTTAAAATATATTTATTATAGTACAAGAAAGTAAAATTGTAAAAAAATATTTTAATATTTGGACAATGGAACCCTGTGCTTTAGCGGTTTAATGTTTAATAACCCTACCCGGAAGGAGCAATCAGGTTTCAGTATTCGATTTATGCATCTAATTATTCGTTTCCTCATCTATCCAGGTTGTTATTGGCATTACCTATCAATTGCATGGTTTATGGATTTTTCCAAATGCATCACTTAGTTGAAGGGGAAGCGGTAGTTCAAATGGATGGGATAAATGATTTTCCTGGTTTATATGTTTTAAGAGGAAGCCAAGGTGTGACAGTCACATTTATTCCTTCATATAAGTGATTAATTCATTTAAAAAGAAAATGTATGAAATGGGTTGACTTAATGGTGGGAAAGGATTAATATAAATAAGCACCAACTAAGACAAACGCAAAACTTCATCGCTTTTGGCAGGTTGCTGAAAGAAATAATAACTATTGACTTCTTACTATG
>NZ_JVPL01000009.1:0-676 GCF_001054655.1 Bacillus sp. 220_BSPC | reverse complement strand
GGAACAGAAAATAAAGAAGCCAAGCAGATATATGAAAAAAACAGTGAAAACCTACAAAAAGCTATTGATAAAGTTACCCACATCTTAAAAAGTTAATTGTATCAGCGGTTTAGATAAGTTCATGGGTTATTTTCCTAACAGTTTTAAAAATATAGGAGGCAGGTAAATGCCTCCTAAAAAACTCACCAAAAAGTAGTTATTAAACGTAATGCCTTCTTCTATAAAATAGTGAAAGAAAGGTTTTATAAATATATGTAGAGAAAAGGGAATTTTAACTTGTCATGCCCATTTTCAAAAAAGTGACTTCATAACTAGTTACAAATTACAAATATAGCCTAATTCTGAAATCACATGCTTGTACATATATTAGCAGTAAAAAATGATAAAAGGTGATTTTTATTTTTCAGAAAGCAGCGGCTATTCTTATAGGTAGTCTATTATTAAGTATAGGAATAAACGGTTTTTTAATTCCACATCAATTGTTGGACGGAGGGATTACAGGAATTGCTCTCATCCTACATTATTACTTTGATTTTCCAACAGGTTTAGCTATGTTTCTTTTAAGCATCCCTCTATGCATATACGCGTGGATCTATGAAAGAACATTCTTTTATAATAGCTTTCTAGGTTTAATTGTTGCTTCTATATTCATTGATTGGCTAGAGCCTTTAAGAAA
>NZ_JVPL01000088.1:0-13191 GCF_001054655.1 Bacillus sp. 220_BSPC | reverse complement strand
AAGTAGTGAGGTGTGGTTGATTTCCCCTCCAGATGCTCGCTTTCCGCGGGAGTCTCGCACTTCCGCCCCAATCAACCTTAAATAGTTTCGTTTTAAAACAACAATCTTTACGAAAAAAAGAAAACCGGTCATTTGAGTTCGGTTTTCTTTTTTTAGATGGCCTTTTTGAATTTATCTACTTCTTTATAGTGAAATATTAAAATTGTAGTACATTATGTAGAAGATTTGTTTTATACAGCAATAGATCTTTGGTTTAATAATCATGCTGTCAAACTTCTTTTGAATTCATAACTGAGGAATATGGCTTGGCATAATTTAAATACCTCATGACTTATGGTGCGGTTCCACCACTACTAGGCCTGGGTGCAGCCTTTGTTAGAACGGAGAAATAAAAGTTAATATATAAGTTGCCCCTTCAAGAAACCTGCCTCTCTAGTTGCATAAGAAAAGGAGCTGCTGAGCTCCCGGTAATGAAGTAAAACACCATTTTCGTTTTAATAAAACTCTTCACAATCTTCCTAGCATAATCAACATAAATACCCCTTTTTAAAAATTCACCTCCAAGAACTAGAGGTGGGGATATGAATCAATTAAACTTTACATAGTCCCCTTCTTTGATTTGATTCTTTTCAAACCATCCAAGATTTACTTCAATTGCATAATAATAAAAAATTCCTGGATCATAGGTAGGGCAATACTCCTCTATACAAGGCTCCATATCAAGTATTTTTAGAATGACCCCATATGAATCAAGAAAAGCGATAGATAAAGGAATAAATGTGTTTTTCATCCAAAATCCACCATATATTTCTTCTGAAAACACAAATAACATCCCCTCATTTTCGGGTAATTTCCCAACAAACATCAAGCCCTTTTCTCTTTTCCTTTGAGTATCTGCAACTTGAACCTTTAATCTAGTTACCTTGTTTCCACTGATCATTTTTATCACTTTTGTATTAATTCTATTTTTCATGTTCACTCACCTTCGCAGGGAATAGACGTTTTTTCTAAAAAAAGAAAATGTCAATCTCATGAACTTCTTTTAAAAAGAATCAACTTTCTTTCCCTGCTAATAAGGAGGAAGAAAGTTGGTGATGAAACGAATACAGATGAAAAAATAACTAAGCAAGCTCCATTTAACTTCTAATACTTTATTCCATGGCTTTTAAAATTAATACTCTGTTTTCAATAATCACAGCAACTGTATATAAAAGCATAGGTGTTTTTTGGAGCAAGCGATAATTTCGTGAGCCTGTTCCATATTACAGAAGTATTATTGGTGAACGAGCTAGAAAGCATAAAATTAGAAATGTACTTAACGGTACAAAAGTTCACTTTATGTCCTGCCGCGGTTATTATTCCAACCATTTAGGACGTTGATTTTTTTGTTAGGATGTTCGATTATGTATGATGTTAAATGTACGTGTCTTACCTTTTAAGACTTCATCTTTTAAGTGACATTTCAAGGCTTGTCTCATTGGGAAATGCCTCAACATTAACGCCGATGAGGATCCTAAAAGAATCCTCCCTATTTAGCACCTTTCATAAGGTCCATCCTTGGGCCTGTACAACTGTACTACGTAACGTCATACGGTATCAGCAAGGCTACTACATAGGGGGATTTTGTGGATTGGTATAGTATATTATATGCTCAATATTCCAATTAGTGTCGAATAGTCATGCATATCCGCATAAGCCCCGTTGTCCTACTCATGTTTGGTATACTCTGCTTGAGATCTGATTTGAAGAAGGGTATTTATGATACTGAAAGGCTAAGTGCTAGATTTAGAATGCAGCACTAATCCATTGATGGGCAAAAAAAGGGTCAGCATTTCTTTATATATTGAAAGCTGACCCCAGTTTTTTTGAAGATCCTCTGAATGAGGGTCCTCCTTTAAAGCATTTTATTGATACTCTCCATAAAGTCTGTCGTAACGGTGGATAATTTTCCCTGAGCTTCCTTCATCGAGCTTCCATGAACACCGAAATAAAATTTAATTTTAGGTTCTGTTCCGGAAGGTCGTAAACATATCCATGTTCCATCTTCAAGAAAGAATTTTAATACGTTCGACTTCGGGAGCTTGATGTCCTCTTCCCTATTTGTCCCAAACATGTATTTTTTACTGCTGAGATAATCCTCTCGAACCACTACTTGATGACCAGAGATTTCATCTGGTGGATTTTCCCGGAATTCATTCAGAATCGCTTGAATTTGCTTCGCACCTTCAATTCCTTTTAAAGTCAACGACCGTAAATCTTCCAAGTAATATCCATATTTATCGAATACATCCAGTAAACCTTCGTACATCGTTTTACCTTGCTTTTTGTAATAGGCACAGACTTCCACCGCCAGAATAGTAGCTTGGATGGCATCCTTATCACGTGCAAAATCTTTGATTAGATATCCATAGCTTTCTTCATAGCCAAACAAGAAAGAATGTTCTCCACTTGTGTGGTATTCATTGATTTTTTCAGTAATGTATTTAAATCCAGTTAAAACATCTACGGTTTTTAAACCATTTTGCTCAGAAATCGCCCGTCCTATTTCTGAAGTCACGATGGTCTTTAATACGACTCCATTTTGAGGAAGGGTCCCTTTCTTTTGTTTTTGTGAAATTAGATAATCCAAAAAAAGAGCGCCTGTTTGGTTGCCTGTTAATACTACATAATTTCCAGCATTGTTCTTCACGCTAATTCCAAGCCTATCCGCATCCGGATCGGTGGCAATCAATAAATCAGCATTAACACGGTTTCCAAGCGCAATGGCCAATTCAAACGCAGCATGTTCCTCTGGATTAGGCACTTTAACAGTAGGAAAATTAGCATCAGGCATTTCCTGTTCTTTAACAATATGGACATTTCGATATCCTAAATCATGCAAAGCACGTTTTACTGATTTATTGGCTGTACCATGAAGCGGTGTAAACACAAGCTTTACATCGACTTCATCTGCTAACTTTGAATCTTCAGGAATAGTGAGTAAATGCTCATTATAAGCGGTATCCAGCTCCTCGCCAATGATTTGAATGAGCCCTCTGTCCTTTAGGATTTCTTCGTCCTCCACTACAATGGAAAGCTCACTTTCAATCGCGTTCACGTAATTAATGACTTGATCCGCCGCTTTAGGAGGTAGCTGTGCTCCGTCTGATCCATACACTTTATACCCATTATATTCAGGCGGATTATGGCTTGCTGTAATGACGATCCCAGCAAATGCACTCAGCTTACGTACAGAAAAAGAGAGCTGTGGGGTAGGCCGTAATTCATCAAATACATAAGCTTTAATTCCCTTTGTTGCCAAAGTCTTGGCTGCTTCCAATGCAAATTCGGGAGACTTATGTCTTGAATCGTAAGCAATTACGACTCCTCTGGATTTTGCCTCATTCCCAAACGATTGAATATATTCAGCAAGTCCTACAGTCGCTTTTCGCACGGTATAAATGTTCATCCTATTCGTACCTGGCCCCATTTCCCCTCGCATACCACCTGTCCCGAATTCCAAATTTTTATAAAATGCGTCTTCAAGTGATATTTCATCATCCTCCATTTCTTCAAGCATTAAACGCATTTCATTATTTAAATTGGGATAACTAGTCCAAATATTATATAAAGACTTCCAGTCCATGAAAATACAGCTCCTTCCTGCCTGTATGTTTTTACTTTGTTTGGCATTTCTTTTTGATCGTAATACACATTGCAAGCGATCAATTGAATATGAAATCTAACCATCGATCCTAGAGCATAGCTCCCTTTTCACGTACTTCATCCTGTAACGGAGATTGTAGAATCGCCAAATGCACTCCCTCCAAAGTTGTTGGTTACGATCTATTCATTTTTCCAACCAATACTTTGGAAGAGTGTCATTTTATTCTTCTTTTCCTTCACGCAATGCTGTTTCCTTACTTGATTTATTTTTTCTTTTTACTCTTTTCCGTTTTCGTTTTTGTTTTCGATTTCTTTTTCGTTTTCGTTTCCGTTTCAGTATTCGTTTCCGTTTCCGATTCCGCTTTGGTTTTCTTTTTCGTTTCTGTTTGTGTTTTCGTTTTCTTTTTCGTTGCCGTATTCGTTTTCTTTTTCGTTTCCGCTTTAGTTTTCTTTTTCGTTGCCGTTTCTGTTTTCATTGTATTAATAAGAGAATATAATCTTTGTTGCTCAATAATTTGTTTATTGACATCAAATTTTTCTTCAATGACTTTCCGTGCTCTTTCCGTATAGTCGTTCCAAATATCTGGATTTTCTATAAAGAATTGTATGCCCTTCGCTAACTCCATTTCATTTTTTTCTGGAGCTAGGTATCCTGTTCTCTGGTGTTCAATTAATTCAGGGATTCCCGCGTGTCGAGTGGAAACGACAGGTAAACCGCTAGCCATTGCTTCTTTTAAGGCATTAGGAATACCTTCGATATCACCATTTTTAGCTGTCTGACTTGCTAGACAGAAGATATGGGCTTTTTTCAATTCGTCCGAAACTTGTTTTGAATCCATAGCTCCTCTAAGAATCACAACATCTTTAAGGTTATATTCTGCAATGGTGGATTTAATTCGTTTCTCATCTTCACCTGCTCCAATAATATGCAGTCTAGCATTTGGATATTGTGTATAAATACGTTTAAATGCTTTTATAAGAGTAACAAATCCTTTTTTGTCTACAAGTCTACCTACCGATAAAACTCTTATTTCGCCTATTGTAGGAAGAGTTCGGTTAGAATAAGGGAAAAGATCTAATTCGATACCACCATATAATACATGCATATTCTTAGCCGGAATTCTTAGCCGGAATTCCTAACCTTCTTAATCCTTCTGCAAGATATTGGCATACAGGGTAATAGTGTGCACCATGTTTATTTAATGCTGAATATCGCTTAGCATTTTTTTCGAAAATTTCCGGTCTGTCCGAACCATCTCGTCCTCTAATACTAACAATCAAAGGAATATTATATTTTTCACATACAGGCAAAATCTCTTGTCCGTGTGAGCCGTGATGAGCATGAATGGCTATGATATCTTGTTCTTCGAAGAACTTTTTTAGATCTTTAATTTTGTTTATATTATAGTAGTTTTCGAAGGGGAATTCTGTACGGTCGGCATTGTCGAATGGGCCGATTACGATTGTGCGATAGTTAGTTATTTTTACGATTTGATTATATATAAAACGTTGGTGTTTTAATGTTTTCACTTACAAAATAAGCAATAGTTTTCATCTCACCTCAGTCCCTTTAATAAGAAATTTTCTCTTTTCCCGTTCTGCAATTTGTTTCACTTGCTTGTGATATTCAGGAGGGGACATAGAATCGGCTTTATAAATGTCTTTATATGGTAGGTCTTCAGAACAGTTTTCAAACAGAGGATTTAATTTGAATAGAGGATCTTTTGTAGAATTTCGTTTAAGGGATGTCATGAGAAAATCTGACAAATTATACTAATTAAGAACTTCCAATGGGGTTTTCATATTTTCAGGATTCAAATTACTTTCTCCTTTTAATGACTTACAAAATTTTTAATTTATCTTTTTCACTAGCATTATTCGTCCATATACCCATTCTTTGGTTTTGGGTTTTTACATATTAAACTTTTAATTTATTGAACAGTGCTGCCTAATATGCAACATTGAAGTTTGACAACACCTTATTATTCCTTATTTATTGTACTTTTTGTACCAATTTACAAAATGAGCTAAACCTTCTTCTATTGTTGTTGAAGGATGGAACCCCACATCAGCATGCAAATCGGCGATATCTGCATATGTCTCCTTAACATCTCCCGGTTGCATTGGTAAGAATTCTACTTTTGCCTTTTTGCCAATTAGTTTTTCTAATGTGTTAATGAAATCCATTAATTTTATAGGTTTATTGTTACCGATATTATAAATTTTGTATGGGGCATAGCTTGAACTTGAATCAGGGTTAGCTCTGTCCCATCCAATAGTATGAATCGGTGGTTTATCAAGTAACCGGACAATTCCTTCAACTATATCATCAATATAAGTGAAGTCTCTTCTCATATCTCCATTATTAAAAACCTTTATTGTATTCTCTTCGATTATATTTTTAGTAAAAGAGTAATAAGCCATATCAGGTCTCCCCCATGGACCATACACCGTAAAGAAACGGAGTCCTGTGGTTGGAATATTATATAAATGACTATAAGTATGAGCCATTAATTCATTAGACTTTTTAGTGGCAGCGTATAAACTTACTGGATGATCCACTGGGTCTTTAGTTGAGAAGGGGATATTAGTATTTGCTCCATATACAGAACTAGAGGATGCATAAATTAAGTGCTTTACGTTATTGTGTCTACAAACCTCCAAGATATTGACAAAACCAACAAGGTTGGAATTAACATAAGAATCCGGATTTTCTATGCTATAACGTACTCCAGCCTGGGCTGCTAAGTTAATGACTATATCAATGGTTTTGTCTTTGAATAATTGATTTAATTTTTCTTTATTTGACAAATCCATTTTATGGAATTCAAAATCAGGGTTTTCTTCTAATATCTTCAGTCGATTGTTTTTTAAAATAACATCATAATAATCATTAATATTGTCTACTCCAATAACCTTGTTATCTAGGGCTAACAAACGTTTTGTTAAATGGAAACCAATGAACCCTGCTGCCCCTGTTACTAAAATGTTCATAGCATTAATTCCAACCCTTCCTATTACATTGGGATTCTGACACCTTTTTCGGAACACTGACTACATTTTTTATACAGTGGTACTTTCGTTTCTTTACACCGACAGAACAGAATTCATGACGGATAAAAAGAGGAAATAAACTCAAAATTCTCATTGGAGAGAGACTAACGTTTTATTCGTAAATGCTATCTTTTTCGCTTTAAGCCTCATGAGTTATTCACTCTTATACCCGCTGTGAACTAGCACTTACGTAAGTGAGTTAATGCTAAAACCATCTTGGAAACCGGTGAATGCGAAATCATCATCGGTTTTTTATATGCTCGTTTACGGTTAGATAACTATGACTATACAAGGGTATTCTCATTTTCATCTAATGGGATTGGTGTTTTTGTCCATTCAGCATACGTACCGGGATCTAACGCCTTCACTTGTTCTAAAAAAGTATCTAAAAAATTTCTTTCTCGCAGGTCTTTAAATAACTCGAGAGGTCTTTTTTGTTCACGTGAAAAAGAGTACACATGGTCGACTAATTTAAAACCATTCTTGGTTACAATAATATGTCGTAATGGGGCATCAATTTGTTTGAAACCTGATTTTTCCATTGTTTTTAATATATAGAGTAATCGTTTTGTGATGTCCTCAGAAAGTACAGATTGTTTTTTAAGAAACGTATTTAAATCTGGTCCTAATAGATATTCCATTAAAATATAATTGGGTCCTGTTTCAAAGACTTTCGGGATAAAGGGCAAGTCTTGACTTGATAAAAGGACCATTTTTTCCTGATTTGCATGTTCAGTTTTTCCGTAAAGTTTAACGCATGTCTCTTCAGACACTCGATAAACAGCACCTTGATGCCCTTTTCCAATGAGGGTTTGTGTTATGGCGCTATCCACTTTCACTCCATTACCTGACCCTCCTGAGTGGACTGGAATGTTTCTAAAATCCAAACTATTTTGATTGAAATAATCCTCCCACTCATTGAAGGTGTCCGGTTCAAGCTTTTTCACTTGATCTAGGAACGAGTCCTTTAAAAGGATTATTTTTAAATCTCTTAATAATTTTAATGGTACAGGGTGTATCCTTTTAAAGGAATTTACATGGTCAATCACCTTAAGTTCCTCATTACCAACGACAAAAATATGGCGTAGGGGGGCATCTATCATGGTGAACTTTGCTTGTTTTAATTCCTTTAATATATAGAGAAGTTTCTTTACTATAGAATCAGGGATATACGTACAATTTCTCAGATATTCTTTTAAGGTCGGTGCATTAAAATATTCCATGACTATATAGTTTGGTCCTGTTTCATATACCAAAGGCATAAAGGGTAGATGTTTTCCAGCTGCAAGAGCTTCTTCCTCCATTTTCGCTTGTACTGGGTCTGAATAGATTTTTACACATTTATCTTCTGAAAGTTGAAAAACTGCACCTTGAGCACCCATTCCAATCAGCGAATAGCTAGTTGGATTGTGAATTTCCAAAGATTTTTCACCTTTGGTAACAGTAATGGTTTTAAAGTCCTCCATGATCTCCTCCTAACTGCTCATCTATGGCCTGCTGTTGAAACTTTTGAAGTTTATATAGGGCTTTTTTGACTTTTTCGGCTTTATGAGCCTTTTTTTCTTTTTTACGAGAAGCTATTTTTTCATCATGATCCTTAGCTCTCTGTTGAACTTTAGCTTTTTTTTCATTTTTATTAGATGCTACCAGTTCATCTTTGACTTTATCTTTAGTCTGCTGTTGAAGCTGTGGAACCTGTTTAAGTTGTTGTAGCTGTGGAAGCTCTTGAAACCCTTGGAGCCCTTGAAGCTGTTGCATATAAATAAGGGCTTTTTTGGCTAATTCGGCTTTTTTTCTAGGCGCTATCCTTTCGCCATCATACTTACCTTGCTGTTGAGGCTGTGGAGTCTCCTTATGGACTTTTTTATCTATTTGGCGCGGTGTTACCAAATATCGTTTACCTACTTTATAAGGGGCTACAAGTTCATCATAAAATTCAGCTTGTTGTCGGAGTTGTTGGGCGAGGTTAAATTTTTGTTCCACTTTTTGACGAGCCGCTACTGTATATGTTTCCCATATCTCTCTGTTAGATAGCATAAATTCAAGAGCATCTGCCAGTTCATCCACATTGTTTTCTTGTACTAAAACCCCTTCTTTGTTATTTGTTATTAATTCAGGGATACCGGCATGATTGGTCGAAATCACTGGTACTCCAATCGCCATAGCTTCTTTTAATGTATTAGGTATACCTTCTACATCTCCATCGGCAGCTTCTAAGCTCGCGGCGCAAAATATATCGGCATTGGTCATTCGTTCTCGAACTTGATCTTTAGGGAGATGGTTTAATAGGCGAAAAGAGTCTCCTAAATTAAGTTGATTTGCCAATGAAATGAGATATTCTTCAAGCCCACCTCTACCGATAATCGTCAAGGTTGCATTTGGAAATTTACCTCTGATTTTTTGGAAAGCTTGCATTAAGATGTGATGTCCTTTTTTTTCCACCAACCTACCGATGGATAGAATGTTTTGAGAATCCCCTTTATGTGGTGCCCGGTATTTGAATTCGTTAAGGTCAACGCCCCCATATAACACTCTAATTTTTTCTGAAGGACAACCCCAAGCAATTAACCTATCTGCTAAATACTGACAAACTGGAAAAAAACGCTCCCCTCGATCAAATAGCATTTTCATGTTATCTAGATAGCCAATGGGCTGATTAGCCAGGGTTGCATCCCTGCCTCTAATACTTGTTACCAACGGAAGGTTTGTTTCCTCTTTAAAAGGAAGTAATAACATCCCTAATTGGCCATGATGAGCATGTAATAGGGAGATATTATTTCTTTTGACATATTCTTTTGGTGAGAAAACTTCATTGAGATAATGAACCTTCTCATTTAAAAGGGAAAGATCTATCATATACTTAGGTTGTCGTACCATATGAATATAATCATAATCAGGAACTTCTCGAATCTGTGAGATATATTGGGTCGGATCAACTCTTAAATTCAAATGCATAACTGTGTGCAAATAAATGATCTCCTTTCATGCATAGTAAGCAAATTTCCTGGACCTTTTCAAGTATATTATGCAGGACTCTCTAGGTACGCATGGACTAATAACATACAGTAAAGCTAAATGGCAGAGAGTATGCATTTGTCTAATACAAAGGGGGATTTAAGTATGTGCCATGACACAAGATCATTTACAAACAATGAAAATAAAAACAACATGTTATAGTTGATGTTAATCTGAAGTTTTAATCGTCGATGATGATTTTTCTTCTATTTAAGAAATATAAAAAAGCACCCAAGATACGATCAAAGGTGCTGCATTGCCAGTTTGAACCTAATATACGTTTTCTACATGTCTGAGGTAAAGAAGTGTTAGAAAATTTTTTTCGCTTTATGTCATTCCAATAACAATTGCTGGTCTTCCTATTGGGTAATATTCAATTTTCTTGCACGCTCTGATTCGATCTTCTTCAAGACAATTTCTACCATCAAAAACGATTGGCCGTCTCATTGTTGTCATCAATGTTTTCAAATCTAAAAGTCTAAACTCTTTCCATTCGGTAACAATGAATACAGCATCCGCATTCACTGCCGCTTCGCGGACTGTGCTTGCAAACCTGATTGTATCCCCTAATATGTTCTTCGCATTATCCACTGCAACCGGATCATAAGCTACCACTTCTGCTCCAAGTTTGGTTAATGAACGCGCAATTTTGATTGATGGAGCTTCCCTCATGTCGTCTGTCTCTGGCTTGAAAGCGAGACCAAGCATTGCAACTTTTTTCCCTTTTAAATCTCCAAAGCGATTTATCGCTTTGGTTACAAGGAGTTCCTGCTGAAAATCATTGATCGCTACTGTTTCTTTTAACAGGGAAAAATGTACTCCATTTAAATTGGCAGTATGAAGCAACGCCTTAACATCCTTTGGAAAACAAGATCCTCCATAACCAATGCCAGGCTGTAAAAAAGCTTCTCCGATCCTTTTATCTTTTCCCATTCCCTTTGCTACATCTTTAACATCTGCACCCACTACTCCGCATAAATTGGCAACTTCATTGATAAAGCTAATCTTGGTCGCCAAAAAGGCATTAGATGCGTACTTAATCATTTCGGCACTTCGAATGCTTGTTAGTATAAATGGTACATTTAATGGACGATACATTTCTTGTACTTTCTTAGCAGCCTCATCATTTTCAGAACCGATTATGATTCGATCTGCTTGCATCGTATCCATGACGGCAGACCCTTGTCTTAAAAATTCAGGATTTGATACCATATTAAAGGTGACACTTTCGTTACGATGTTCTTCAATGATGCTTTTAATAAAATCATTCGTACCAACAGGCACAGTACTCTTTATAACGACTACTGAACTCTGTACCAGGTTCGCAGCAATATCCTTCGCTGCCTGCACAATATAAGATAAATCCGCTCCCCCATCCTCCATTTGCGGTGTTCCTACGGCAATGATGATAATCTCGGCACCATTTAGCGCTTCTCGATGAGATGTAGTAAATAGCAGTCTACCCGCTGCAGCATTTTGAATAAGCAAATTCTCCAGACCGGGTTCATATATTGGAGAAATCCCTTGACGTAGGCTTTTAATTTTCTGTTCATCAGTATCGATACAAATGACATTATGACCTATTTCTGACAAACAAACACCAGTGGACAGCCCGACATAACCTGTACCCAAAACAGCTATTTTCATATTATTCAAGCTCTCTCTTTATTATTTGGAGGTTTTCTTTCTTATTTACATCCCTTAAATAGGAAAGTACCTCGTCTCTTATTTCATCCCTGCGCAAAGCAAAGTCTATTGTTGCCTTAATGAATCCAACTTTATCACCAATATCATATCGGTTTCCCTCAAAGTTATATGCTAATACGGCCTGCTGCTTATTTAGCTCATTAATGGCATCAGTAAGTTGTAATTCATTACCATGTCCAACCGGAAGCTTGGAAAGCGTTTCAAAAATCTCGGGTCTAAAAACATAACGCCCCATTATCGCATATCTGGAAGGCGCCTCTTCCCTTTTCGGTTTTTCCACCAAAGAATCTATATGAAAAAGGTTTGGCTCAATCATTATCCCTTTTGGCTTAATAATTCCATATTTACTGACATCCTTTTCCGGAACATTCTGAACAGCTACGACGGAACTGTTGCAATACTCAAAAACACTGATGATTTGTTTCAGACAGGGTGTTTTAGACATAACGATGTCATCCCCTAACAAAACGGCAAAAGGTTCATTTCCAATGAAGCTTTTAGCACAGAGAATTGCATGTCCTAGCCCCATCGGTTCCTTTTGGCGGACATAATAGATATTTGCCAAGCTGGATATTTTCTGAACTTCCTCTAAAATATCGAGCTGATTTTTTCTTAAAAGTGCATCTTCCAACTCATAGGATTTATCAAAATGATCCTCTATTGATCTTTTTCCTCTACCGATTATGATAATTATTTCCTCTATGCCCGAAGCTACTGCTTCTTCAACAATATATTGAATCGTTGGTTTATCAACAATCGGCAGCATTTCCTTAGCCTGAGCTTTTGTAGCAGGCAAAAATCGGGTCCCTAGACCTGCGGCCGGAATAATGGCCTTTCGAATTTTCATAAGCTGCCTCCCTTTTGTCATTCATTAATCCTTTATATGCAATAGGACAACTTACGGTCTAGTTAGTAGCCCAATTCGTCCATTTTTATTTAACAGGGACCAGTAGGCTATATATGGAAGAATTCCTATCTGTCTGTAGTCGGGCGTCGCAGCCTGTCGGTTAGTGCCCTTTAAAAACGCCATTACACTTTTTATGTAATGGAGATTAAAATGATCGATATACGGTTTGGATAAACCACTGTGGAGCTTTTTGCGGTACAGTAGCCTTAACGATTTCCTTTTCTCTTTCTTTGATAAATCCCAGCTATCAGAAATGAGAGCAACAAATTCTTAGATTAATATAATGGGTATCAAAGGACCAGTTTTTAATGACAAATCCTTTCCGTTCCACTTTAAATCAAAATATATGATGGACTGTATTCATGATTTTGAGGGGGAAATTTTCAATTGAAAAGGGAGATTTTTTTAACCTCCTCCATTTTTAATAAGAGTACGAACCATGTTGAATGGATATAGTTAAGGAATTTTATTAACTACTTTTAAACTCTTATCATCCTTGTAAAGGTAATGCATCACTATTACTTTCTCCGTACATGAAGAGCAAAACTTGGCATATTGGATACAATTCTAATGAATCATTCCACTCTAATTGCAACCTTCGGCTAGTTCCCAGTGGGCGCCATCGACACAAGGTATCGATTTCTGCGAATACGCCCTACACCCACAACTTCGATAACTTTGAAGTTGGTTTCTATATCTTTTGAAGAGTATCAAATAATTTGGGATGCGCATTTTCCGCAATGGAGTAGGAAATACTGTGAAACCGGCTTTCGATGGAACTAGTTTTCAAAAAGAAGAAGAGGCTTTAACAGCCTCTTCTCAGACTGTAGACAAACTCGATGAAAATCGAGTTTGTCTATTTT
>NZ_JVPL01000087.1:0-15972 GCF_001054655.1 Bacillus sp. 220_BSPC | reverse complement strand
ACCCGCTCCAATCAACTTTGTCTTACCTTTTAGATAGAACACTTTTGCCTAGAGTTCCGTCTGGTTACTTCAATATAGGCTGGAAGTTGATAGAGCTATCATTTCCTCAATTTTTATTATTGCCTGCCCTCCGTCAGTGGAATTGACTCGTATTGTTCCGGATTGATTTTATATACAGAGCCATCAGTAACTCCATCAATTATTCCATATAACCCTCTTTCAACTGCTTTAATAAGCATGCCTTTTTTCTTTTGGCCAAAAGACTGTGTTTGACCTCTAACTTCAAAGAGTACTGTCCCACTTCCGTTTAAAGCAAAGGCTCCTAAAGCCGTTCCAGGAAGGTTTTGGTTTTGCGGATATAAGGATATATTCCCATATGGAGAATTACCTTGTTCTTTCATGGCATTATATACCGCCACATTCAATTGTCTGGAAAAATCATAATTATAGTTTTTTGCATATTTGGCATAATCTTGTCCTGAAGGCGAGCTTGGATCAGGAACAAATTGAGCGGAAATCGAGTAGGAGACTAAATCATCCGTTCCATCAACTTCATAATAGGGAGCTTGGTGATGCAAGTCCACAAAAATCTCCACCTTTCCGTATTGCTTCAGTAGAGACTTGTAAACATCACGTGTTGTTTGTGATTCAGGTGTTATGAACCAACCAGGGGTGGATGATTTTCCAGGGAAGTCTTTAGCTTGGGGAATATAATTTAAATCAGGATTAAAGTCACGATTGACATCGAAACCAGGTTTGGACTCATAATCGAATGATTCATTTTTGTATGTATAATAGTTCCAAGATGGATTCGCTCCTGCTAACTGCGGAAACTGGTCGACGACCTCTGCCCAGGTCATATCATTTCCCCGACGGTTCAATTCAGCGGCATCGGGATTCATTTTAGGCAAAGCGACAAGGGTAATTTCTTTACGGATTTTTTCCGCTTCAGGTGAGTTGGTCCCCAAAAACTTCAAGATATTCAAGATGGCATCCGTACCAGTTTTCTCATTTCCATGGATCTCACTTTGAATGAAAACGACTTTGTCGCCAGTTCCCACGGTTGCTTTATAGATTTCTCTATGTCTATTGGAATAACCAGCTACATCCACTTTTACTTTACCTTGGCTATCACTCGCAATTTGTTCTAGCTTTTTCCCTAGTTCAGCATGATCTGTAAAACCTGAAACCGAATAAGTTTGTTGAATGGGTGTTCCCGGGGATGTTTCATTAGCTGCAAATGCTGGTGCCGCAATACTCGCCGATAAAACGGCAACTCCCAGAGTTGAAATAACTTTCCTGTTTTTCATATGACAACAATCACTCCCTTAAAATAATTTTCTATCTCATTATACAAAATGGAGAAGTAGAAATATGTTGGAATTTGATGTCGTATTATGGCTATTTTATGATGCTGCCACCAGCTTTAGCTAAAAGTTGGGAGCTGCACTAATATATACTCTTTTTATGTTAGCTGTGCAAAAATGCATATTTTCCCACAACAACGATTCCGACATTGTTATCTCGGATCGTTGATTGCCGATATCTTTAACCATATATATATATTGGCTATGCATTTAGTCGAATTGATGATTTGTACTATAACATCACATTACGTTATAATAAAAGAAAAAAATAAGAGAAAGGGGAAAATATGAAACTCAACACTCATAGTTCTACTCCATTATACATGCAATTGAAACAATCGATTATCGAAGATATAAACAAAGGGATATACTCTCCTGGCGAAAGATTACCAACCGAAACAGAATTATGTGACATATATGGGGTAAGTCGGATTACTGTTAGAAAAGCGGTTTTGGACTTGGTGGAAGAGGGTCTTCTAATACGCCAACAAGGAAAGGGAACATTTGTCCAATATCCTAAGGTAAAAAGGGAACTATTTGCTGTTAACGGTCATGCTGAATATATGTCAGAATTAGGGAAGATACCTCAAACTAAAATCCTTTCATTTGGAATCATACCCGCACCGGCTAATATTTCTAAATCCTTGGAGATTACTCCTGAAAGTGATGTTCTTGAATTACAACGGATCTTATACTATGATAATCAACCTCTCACCTTGGAAATTTCTCATTATTCCTTAAAGGTTCTGCCTAATTTAAATGAACATGTCCATAACTCCGTTTCCATGTATGACACCATAAAGCATAAATATAATATAACTCCTGTTCATAACACGAAACTTTTAAATATGGTATTGGCAAATGCAGATGAAGCAAAATTTTTAGAGTGCGAAGTGGGAGATCCCCTTTTCAAAGTGGAGAAAGTGGCATATGACGCAAAGAAGCAGCCCATCCATTCCTCCTTCTTATATTATCCTGCCAATCGCGTGACCTTTACGATTGATAGTTCCATGTCGCAAGAAAAAGGTAACGAATCCCCCTCCTAATCCGGGATCTCGTTACCTTTTTCCATCTATAAATCGTTAAACCAGCATATGGTCAGGAATATATTCTTTACCATACCCAAAAGCTCCATAATCCTGACAGGTTTGGGAGGCAGCTAAAGCTCCTTTTTGTAAAGCTATATTTACATCTTGCCCTTGGACATACGATGAGAGAAAACCAGCAATAAATGAATCTCCCGCCCCCAATGTATCTACAACTTTGGTTTGGATAATAGCTTGTTCATATAATTGATTTTCAATTGATAAGAGTGCTCCCTTTTCCCCCCGAGTAACACATACCACTTTTGAGCCGAACGAATGCACCTTTTGAATCAGTGCATGGCACTCTGCAGCGTTTAAATTACTTCCTGAAAAAAATGCATATGTCACATACGGACAAACTTTTTGTAAATAGGGTTCCTCTTGATTTGTCGAAAAATCAAAAGAAAGGTCCATGAGTTGGCTTAATGATGGGAGGTTATGCTCTATATGGCTATAAACACTTGTATGAAGCAGGTCGTGTTCCCGAATATAATCCAAATCCTCGTCATTCAGTACAATCCCCAATCTGGATTGAATTCCCCCTCTATTGGAACCAATGAAAATTCGGTCCCCGTCCTTATCCAACGCGACGACTGCCATACCATTCTCTCCTACTGCTTGTCTTACTCTACTAATCTCCATCTTTTCCTTTTGCAATACCTCCAACACATGGTCTGCCGCCCCATCATTTCCTACAATGCCAATATATGAAGATTGCTCATCATTTAAACGATTGCACATTACTGCCACATTTAATGAATTGCCGCCGGGATATATCTTTCCTTGGTCTTTATAAAAATCTACTACGTTATCCCCAATTCCAATTAGCTTCATGCCTGTTCCCCCTGTTATCATTTTACACTTCCACTAGCAATTCCACGGATAAAATACTTCTGCATGAATAAAAATAAAATGACGATAGGTGCCGCTGAAATCGTTAATCCAGAAAGCAACACTCCCCAATCGGTTTGCAATGCATCTCGGAATTGCATTAAACCGGCAGGTATCGTACGTAAACTATCATCGTCTATAAAGATGATGGCGAACATGAATTCATTCCATGTATAGTAAGCTGTTAAAATTACCGTCGTTAATAAAATAGGTTTACTCATGGGAATGAAAATCCTAAAAAGGATTCCAAGGTTTGTGCACCCATCCAGCCGGGCAGCCTCTTCCAGTTCTTTCGGAATGGACAGGAAGTAAGCACGAATCAACAAGATGGTTAGCGGAATTCTGTAAGCTACATAAGGTAAGATTAACGCCCAATGGGTGTTATATATCCCAAGCTTCTGAATGATATTATACAAAGGGATCAGGCTTACTTGGGGAGATAGCATCAAACCGCCTAAGCATATGACCAAAATGAAAGCCTTTCCACGAAAATCGAAGCGAGATAATCCGTATGCACCTAATGCACTTACTAAAACCGTTAGCATACAAGTCATGCCAGTAACCATGACACTATTTAAAAAGTAGGAAGAAATCCCACTATTCCAAGCTGTAACATAATTTTCAAACAACCATGTATGAGGAAGTGACCAACTATGGTTAAAAATTTCCTCTGTGCTTTTGAAAGAACTGATGACCATCCATAATAAGGGATATGCAACAACAAGGAAGTAGGCGATCAAACCTGCATAAACAAGGGCTATTCTCATATTATAGGTTTTTCTTTTCCTTGCATACTCTAGATTTTCCACAACTAATTCCGGTACTCCGATCGTTGATTTAGGCATCTCCATTATTAGTCCTCCTTTCCCGTTTTAAATATTTTCATTTGAACAAGAGAAATAAGTAAGGTAATAATTAAGATAACCGTTGCTATGGCAGAAGCATATCCCATCATATCTTTTGAAAAAGCCGTTTTATATAAATAGGTACTCAGGACTTCCGAAGAAGTTCCCGGTCCCCCTCCAGTTAAGATATATGGCTCATTAAACACTGTAAAGGCACCTGTCAATGTTAATATTACGGCGACGAATGTCATTTCCTTCGTTGCTGGAACCGTAATGTGAAAAAACGTTTTTATTTTATTCGCTCCATCCATTTCAGCTGCTTCATATAGTTCAGGTGAAATTTTTTGAATGGATACGATATATAGCATGGCTATATAACCTATTGATTGCCACTGTGAGACAGCAATGACTGCATAGATTGCCGTTTCACTATCACCCAACCAGGGCAGTGCTAAATTATTCAATCCAATCATTTTGAGAAACTGATTTAACAATCCTACTTCCGGGTTGTAAAAAAATGAAAACAGTAAGGCGATGACTGTCATTGAAACGACGACTGGTAAAAAATAGACTGTTCGAAATATAGGTGAAAATTTACGGATTAATTTATCTTCTAAAACAGCTGCAACAATTAACCCTCCAAAAACCTGGAAAACAATCGAAATGACAGCATAAAGAATATTATTTTTTAAAGCTTCATAAAATACGGGATCTTTAAATAAAATAAAGTAGTTATCCATCCCAACAAATGCTTTATCTGGTGAGAATGTACTCCAATTATACATACTATCGCCAATATTCTGGAAAATGGGAATATAAACAAGCAATAAAAAAACTAAGGCTGGAAGAAGATATAGATAAGGTACAAATTTATCGGGTTTTATCATTAAAATATCACTCCCTTAATAAAACGGAAAAATGATTTTCCTTATTTCCCCGCTTCAAATCTAACGGTATCAGCAGCTTTTTGAACATCTCGCATAATCTGCTTAGGTGTTTTATCTCCATTTAACATCATTTGTGTTCCTGTTAAATAGGCATCTGCAATACGCGCATCAATGCTCATATCAAACCATGGGGCCATTTCTTTTGTGTTTAATATGCTTTGGACCGCTTCCAGCTGTTCTGGGGAAGAATTATTTTCATTCACCGTACCTTTAACTGCACTATACTTGCCCACATCAGTGACTAGTTTTTCTCCCATATGTTTAGAGGTTAGAAACTTTAAAAATTCCATCGCTTCTTTGGGATGCTTTGTCTTGGAAGAAACCATAAAGCCTTCAGGCGATCCCGTTAGATTTGTTTGATTACCCTTTCCGCCTTCTACCTCAGGAAAGTTAAACATTCCAAGTTCAAACTTAGTGGGTCCAAATAACTTGATCTCTGCCGTTTCTGCATAAAACATAGGTGCTTTACCATTTGAAAATTGCTGTCTTGCATATTCATGATCTATTGAATTAGTATTCTCATTAAAATAAGGTAACAACTCCTGGAATTTCTCAAGCGCTTTTATGTAGTCGTCACCCTTGAATTTTCCAGTTTTTCGATTATAATCCATTGCCAGCACTTCCGGACTAACCAGACGTTGATTCAATGTGCCCACATAATGGGAAATTGTCCAAGTATCTTGACTGCCGAATTGAAGAGCTGTGTAGTTATTCTTTTTTAACACTTTTAATACATCGATAAATTCATTCCAGGTTTTAGGTGGGTGTATGTTCAATTTTTCGAAGACATCCTTGTTATAGAAAAACATTTTCCCATCCATTGTTACGGGGACACCATACACCTTATTATTAAATGTATATGGTTTGACTTGGGATGGAACGAGTTGAGAAGACCATGTCGGATCGTTTTTATAATAAGAAGTTAAATCCAAAGCTTTATTGCCTCGCACAAACTGACTGGCAAATTCATCACTCCAAGAGAAATAAACATCAGGTGGATTATTTGTACCTGTCATTACTTTAATTTTGTCTTTATACGAATCGTTTAGGACTGCTTCGGTTTTAATATGGATATCGGGGTTTTGTTTTTCAAATTCTTTTACAACTTCATTAAAGTAGGTTTTTTCCGGTTCCTTTGGCCACCTATGAAAAAATGTTAAGGTTGTTTTTCCGTCATTTGATTCTGAAGATGTTCTTTCACCAGAACATCCCCCAAGCATTAAAGATAAACTTAAAAATGATGCGAATAAAAGTTTTGTTTTTCTCATGAATACCCTCCTTTTAATAAATGCTTTTATTATCAGGAAATTATACTATAATGTTATAAAACATTATAGTATAATTCGCAAATAAAATATACAGAATATTAAGTTTTCTATAGCTATCAGTATTCTACTTTCCACATATAACGCCTTTTGCTTAAGGGATGATTACGCGCTTCCGCTAATTCTTCTGCATATTGACGTAATATACGATTTAAGATAAGCGGTGCAATATATCCTTTTACTTCTTCATCAATACCATCAAGATCATACTGTTTTGCATCTAACACCGTTAGCTTTTTGCCGAAACGCTGAGAAAAAGATAATGCTCTTTCTTCCAATGGTCTTGTTTCATCCAATCCCAAAAGAATGATAAACGGTACATTTTCGTCAATAATTTCGAATGGTCCATGGAAGTACTCACCAGCATGAATCGCATGTGAGTGTATCCATTGCATTTCCATTAAGATACAAATGCTGAAAGAATAGGCTGTCCCATAGTTTGAACCACTTGCCATTGTATAGATAACAGGTTCTTTTGCATGAGATTGTGCGAATACCCTTGCATTGGAAGCTTCTTGCTCCAGGGCTTTTTCATACACTGGCTGTAAGTTCTCCAAACTTGATACCAGTTTTCCAAACTTTTCATTGTTTTCCGCCATATGAAGTACACCAAAAACTAATTGATATAAAACACTGAGGTTTGTATCGAAGGCGTTTACACCGTTCCCCCATTCATATTTAATATAAAGGTCCGCATTTTGGGCCAATGGTGATGCTGGTTCGTTCGTTAATGCCACTGTAAACGCACCTTTACTTTTTGCAAACTTAGCCGCTTCGGCTGTTTCAGGAGTTGTTCCGGACATAGAGCATAAAATGACTAAAGATTCCTTCCCTAGTTGTTGCGGATTGCGATGTATAAACTCATTTGAACTATACAGATCGGAGGTTATATTTTGAGATTCACGATCCAGTATATACTTAGCTGAATACATAATGGCAGAAGATCCCCCGCATGCTACCAAATAAATATTGTTAATTTTCCTACCCTTTAATTGATCCAATACTGTTTTTACATTACTTTTTACATTCATAACCGATTTACTCATTTCCCCACTCCTTTAATATTTGATATACAACATTATGTAATGTTATATATTGTTATATTAAATCATCAAGTTTCTTTAGTCAATGAATTTGTCAGAATATTTTTTTAACTTCTTTTACATGAATTTGCTTCATGCCGGATCTTTTCCCATCAAAATTTATTTGTTTACAGATGTAAGTAATGTCCACATGAACATGAACAGCAAAAGTGCTGGAAACCCTTCTTATTCTTACTTTTTTCTGATTTTCCCAACCATTAATAATAACAATGGCAGAATAAAACATATCGTTAAGGATAATGGTGTCCAAGCTGTAGCCATAAAGTTTTGATAATGCACGATATCGGGATGCGAAAAGATGGTAAAAGTGAGAATTAGAAATGCTAATGGGAATAGAAGAATTTTGTAATTTTTTATTCCTAGCAATTGAGCTATTCCTAAAGCGAGTCCATAAAAGCATATGGTCAACTTAAAATACTCTGTAAAAACCCATATGAAGGCCACAATGACCTCTACCCTTTCAAAAAAATTACCAATGCTTATCCTCATTCCCAGTTTATAAGAAGGGTAGGTTAACCTTGCTGTATTATCAGCCCCCAATACAAGGATACAGAAAATGACCACTAAGAATAGAACGCCGCCACCTAATATAGTCCCTAAATAAAAGTTTTTCTTCATTTCAGCCTTTTCATGTACATATGGAGTGATCATTAAAAAGAAAACAAGCTGAACATAAGGCAGGGCTAAAGAGTGATATGACCCCCTCATTATCGGTTTCATGCCTCCTTCAAATACAGGTTGCAAATTTTCGAAATTGATGTCCGGGATAAGAAATACGAATAATATGAAAAGCAGCAGTACAAGCCAAGGAAAAAAGATTAATGCCGTTCTACAGATGACTTCCAATCCTAGCCTTGCACCAAATAAGCTTGTTACTATAAACAAAATCATAATCATTTCCATAGGTGTCTCAACCAGAACCTGTGTTGAAAAAAAATTCCCAATCTCACTAAGTAGCGCTGAAGAAAGGTAATATAAATATAATAGGAATAGCAGTGCCGAGATCTTCCCGATCCATATCCCAAATATTTTTTCATTAACTTCTATATAATTCATGGATGGGTAAAGTAAGGCGAGCCGGGTAAATAAGAGAACGAAACATAACCCGATGAGAGTAGCTATAATATAGGCAATCCAGCCATCCTGTTTCGCTAATGAAACAAGTACGGAAGGTAAAGTAAGTATCGCTCCTCCAATGGTGAATATGATGACCATTATAAGAAATTCACCAGAGCTGATTTTTCCTTTTTCAAGCATATTCGATACCTCCCTAGGATAAAATGCGATCCATGAAATGAGCGAGTGGACTATATATTTTCGTTATCCAGTCGATAGGGGTCGGAATGGTAATATCCTTGATTATTAAAATACTTAATGTCATGCCAACTAAAAGCAATAAAATGAAAATGACAATTTCCTTCCAGCATTTCTTTTTAATTAGGGGGGGTATTTCAAAAAATGAAATAATAGCTCCAGTACAAAGTGTTCCAATAATTGCCCACATTGGTCTTTACTCCTCAATTTCTTTTTGAAAGGATTCTGATATCGTCCCCAAATTGCGAATCTTTGCTTCAACGGATACATTCACGTCCAAATTTGCGAATTCCTCTTCCCAATTTTCCTGTAAACGTTTCCATGCTTTAGGATCGGTTCTATGAATTTCTTCACCAAAACCGAAGATGTCACTTTGATATTTCTCTTGTAGCGTCTTTATAGATCCTTCTATTTTAGCTTTAACATCTTTTTCGTATCTTTTATTCAATTCTTCGATTTTTTCGGGTTTAGTTAAATCGATTGTGCATTCTACCTCACCTATACTCCCTTCTGAGGTAACATTTATATCAATTTTTGGATTTCCATTTTCCACTTTCCCTTTGATTTTCGTTTTTGAACTAGTTGTGTTGACCGTAATTTGATCACCTTCACATGGTATATTTACCGCAGTGGACTTAACATGATCTGTAATGTAACTAACACCTTTACTGTCGTTCCTGTTTAACCAGCCTACAAGTTTATCCTTCTTGAATACTCCAAGATAATCCAATCGCAAACCGGATTTCGGGGAGATATTTTGTGCATTCGTAACATTGCTTCCTGATTCGGGATCACCATAAACTAGAATCCCCGTTAGCATGGCCTGTCTACCTTTGCTGACGATACTGCTGACCAGCTCATCCAAAGTGACCGTCCTTGTCGGCGCCCATCTTCTCTCTGAATTTTCCAACGCATCAAAAACTTTATTTGCCGGTATTTTTTCAAGGGCCGTTTGGACATTAAGCGTATCATAAGCAGTTGCTCCCTTCGCAACGGTCATATAGAAATCGGAACGCAACTCCTTTTGCCGGGAAAGGACATCCAGAGGCTTTGCAATTCCTGCCCTGGCCATTTCCTCACCAAAGACAATTTCACGAAGGTGTGCGACATATAACCTTCTTGGTATATCAGTTGATAGGCTTCTTATTGCTTCAGCAATGGTTGCACCGCTTTTCCTGAAGGTTACAACTTCCGTGCGACCGGACCTGGCATCACCTGCCAGCTCGCTCGAATTCAGAACTTGGACGGATACAAGATATCCATCTTCCGTTTTATCAATTCCCATGGCAGTAACGATGGCAAGTTCATTCAACTCAATGCTGCTCCAACAGCCGGATAAACAAATCATAGGTAACGTTAAAAATACCTTTAGCATTTTTTTCATCGTAAAACCCTCATCATCTCATCATTTTATCTAGGTGGTTTCGGAGAACTGACATCTCCTCTGTCGGTATCATTTTTACTGGTCAATCGAGGCCGCTTTAATAATGACCAATGTGGCATACGAATGATGTTGTCTTTTTGATCTTGTAAAATGAATGGTGCATTTGGAGCTAAATATGGTAAACCAAAAGATCGTAAGCTATTTAAATGCAGGACCATCACGATCAGCCCCAAAATGATCCCGTATAATCCAAATGTAGCGGCAAGGATCATAAACAAGAATCGAAGCATCCGAAAAGCGCTGGCCATACTATTGGCTGGAAACACAAAGCTGCAGATGGCTGTCAAGGACACGATGATAACCATTGTTGCTGAAACGAACCCTGCTTCGACAGCAGCCTGTCCAATAACTAATGCACCAACGATGGAAATGGATGAACCGATTGCCCTTGGCATCCTCACACCTGCCTCACGCAAAATTTCAAACACTACCTCCATCAGCATCGCCTCCACAAAAGCAGGAAAAGGAACTCCTTCTCGTTGTGAAGCTAGACTTATGAGTAATGGAGTAGGAAGCATTTCTTGATGAAAAGTCGAAACAGCTACATAAAGTGACGGTGTTAACAAAGCTAGGAAAAAGGATAAATACCGTAATACTCGAATTAATGTGGCAATGTCTGCCCGTTGATAATAGTCTTCACTGGACTGGAAAAAATGCACCATCAGGGCTGGAATGATAAGGACAAACGGCGTTCCGTCAACCATTATTGCAATCCTTCCTTCTAAAATGGCAGCGGCTACAGCATCAGGACGTTCCGTATTATAAACCGTTGGAAATGGAGTGTATACTTCATCCTGAATAAGCTCTTCAATGTATCCACTCTCAAGAATCGCATCTATATTGATTCGATTTAACCGGCTTTGCAATTCTGAAACCGTTTTATCATTGGCAACACCTTTTAAATACATAATCGCAACGTCTGTTTGCGTTTTTTCTCCAATCTGCTTTGTTTCAAGCCATAAGTTAGGATCTTTTATTCTCCGTCTAATTAAAGCTGTATTTGTTCGCAGTGTTTCAGTAAACCCATCCTTTGGCCCTCTTACTACTGTTTGGGAGGAAGGTTCTTGAACTCCGCGATCGACCCAACCTCTTGAGCCGAGTGCCAATCCTTTTGGGGAGCCGTTCATCAATAACATCGTGTCTCCCGATAAAACATGGTTAAAAAGCTTTTGAAAATCAGTTATTTCCACTATTCCCCCTACAGGAAGAGTATGTGATTTTATTATTTCAAAACAATCAGGGACCGCTACTTCCAAGTCAGAGTTTCGAATTTCAACCATCAAAGTGTCGAGGATTAAATCCTGGATGGAAGCAGAATCCGTTAATCCATCTGTGTAAATGATGCCTAGTTTAATTTCCCCATTTTTACCTGCTTGGAAATCCCTTATAACGATGTCTGAACTATTTCCTAACGTTTTCTTAATATGGTCTATATTATATTGAAGATCAGCGGATATAAGTTTTGTTTGATGATTCTTTGAGTCCTTACTTCTGTTTTTGGATTGAACTGGATTTTGGTCCTGATTTTTAGTTTTGCTGGAGTTTGGATTTCCGCTTTGATTTAGGTCTTCTTGTTGTTGTTTATTTTTCACCGATTGTTTATCTTCAATTAACTTCCTCAATGGGATAGGAACTCGAGATTTCAATGCTAACCCCCTCATAACCAAAAGCTTGTTAAAATTATGTTTTCACCTTGGCTGCAATTATATCCATGTAAGTAAAATAAATTGCCATGCAAAAAACATGATATACATGATAATCTTTTATCAAAATTCTACTTTTTTCCTTAAATCCACGATTGTTATCAACCACTGCCTGCCATCTTTTCAAACTCGGAAACAATTTGCCTTTTGGAGTCGATTCAGCAGGTTGCACAATCTAAATCAAATTCATTGGAAATTATGTATAAAAGGATCCTATGAGTAAATGCATAGATTGCCAATATTCGCATAATCCATTATTGGACTAAATTGAAAGAAAAAAGGATGGTTTAAAGCAAAAAAACTCTGCAGACCTCCACAGAGTTTTTAAAAGCTTTCAACTAATTTTTGATTAGGGAGCAAAGAACTTTTTTTCCTTTAACTTGTTTTCATTCCAAGTTTATTAATACCTGGTTTTTCCAAACTCAACTTCATAATTGTTTTGTCCCCATTTTCCCAACATTCTTGAAGTCGTAACATTTCATTTCCGGTATATATGTACGAAAAAAGCGACAACCAATAGGTACCCTCCCCATCCTAGAAATTGTACATTTATGGGTGACAAGGCGCCGATTTCAAGCTTCCAATGTAATATATTCAGCTCCTTGTTCTTTTGCCCAATTATGTATATAACTGAGCAGATTATATCCAAGGCCACTAGGACGATGATTTACATCAGTAACCAAATCTTGCACATAAACATAACGTTCATTATATGAATCTTCACGCCAGCTAATACCTGCTAATGCTACGATGCTTGTATCATGATATAAAGCAAATAACTGTTTTCCCTCCTTACGCATTTCATTTAATAAATCTAGATATTCCTTTAATGTCAAATCAGTACGTAACTGACTCAATATAGGATAAGCCTGTAAAAATTGATGTTCTACAGTTAACTCCACTATATTTTCCACTGGTATTTTCATGCTAATATTCTCCTAACATTTTTAAGTTTAGCTGCTCCGTCTTCCCCTTTATGAATCCGGATTAATTTTCTGACATTTAAGTCTATCAAATATGCTCGATAACCTAGAACTTAAGTGTTTTTCAATAATTGAGTGTCCAACAGTTTCCCATCCTCTTCCTTTCTCCAAATATTAGATATACCAATAAATCATATGCAAGTATTGTGCCATACCAAAGGGTATGTACAAGTTCAGTACAATTAATATCGTCCTGGAAAGTAGAGAAGGGCCTTATCAAATACTATGAGGAATTACTGAGAAATTAGGCCACAGTTAAAACAATATACGGTTCCTAAACCATTAAAGTTCGGGACTAAGAAATTAAATTACATACTCTTGGACAGGGACAGTAATTCGATGATTGTATAGTAAATCTACATCAGTAAAAAGGCAGGAAAATCGCGACCGATTAATGTAACGGGATTGGATTGTTGAAGATAGGCAATTGATGTCCTTGTGAATAACTTGAACAAGAATAGCCAAAAATAAGGAGTATTAAGAAGGAAGGAACAAACAAATAGGTGAATATTAATGCCTGGTAGTTTCAAAATTTCATCACATCAATTGATGATTTTAATCCTTTTGTATTCGGTAGGAACGGTTATTTTACATACTCCTTCTCCTTTAGCTGGTTTTGCAAAGCAGGATGCGTGGCTTGCTGCATTATTTGGAACAGGAATCGCATTAATTTTTGTATGGTTTTACATCAAGGTTGGAAATTTATATCCTGATCTCGCTTTAGATCAAATAAATGAAAAGGTTTTCGGTACGTTAGTCGGAAAGATGATCAATCTCACATTTTTCTTCTGGTCTTTTTCAACTGCTGCCGAGACCACTTATTATGTGGGGAATTTCATTAAAACTTTTTGGATGCCGGATACTCCTCTTGTAGCTTTAAATATATTGTTAGCTGCAGTAGTGATCTTTACAGTCCGCCTTGGTTTTGAAACTTTTACACGCACGTTGGAAATATTCTTCATACCCGTATTACTATTACTGACTATTTTTTTGGTTTCCATCATTCCTCAAGGAAACATTCAAAACATTCAGCCAGTATTTGAAGGAGGCGCTAAACCATTAATACGGGCGATACTTTTTTATGTCAGCGTGTTCACGCTGTCTCCTGTTATGTTTTTAATGATTTTCCCTTCAAAAGTCAGTGAAAGAAAAAAAGGGGGAAAAGCTTTTTATATTGGCACTTTGATCGGAGGAATCATATTAATTCTGGTTATCATGATGGATATCTTGGTTCTTGGACCCGATAACACCGCAAGAAATATCGCTCCAAGCTATACGATGGCCAAAAAAATAAATGTAGGGAATTTCCTAATGCGGATCGAGGCAGTAATTGCCACTATTTGGATTTTTACAACCTATACGAGGACGGTTATGTATTTTTATGTTTCGGTTGTCGTATTTTCAAACATTTTCAATATAAAAGATTATCGGCCATTTACTACAGCTTTAGGGATGATAATGGTTTTTTATTCATTGATTGTATTTCCGACGGTCTCTTCATCCGGGGAATACAATAAAAATATATGGTTATTCCATGCAGCGGCTTTTGGTCTGGTCATGCCTTTATTATTGTTTATAACGGCCAAATTTAGAAACATCATTAAAAAGCCCCCTGGAAGACAATAATGATCATACAAATGTAAGATGGAGAATTTAAAAAAGAACAACATAAAAATACCCTAAAAATACAATTTTGCCGTTCAATCTGGCTCGATTGGATGATCGTAATGAATATTTACGAATGAGGTGAGTATATTGAAACATAAAATAATCATTATTTTTAGTTTGGTATTTATAGCATTCATGACTGGTTTACTCATCTTTTACCTCAAAAAAGATGATTCTTCCCGATGGATGGTAGCTCTTGGGGGAATATTGGTAAGTGCCTTGCCCATTTCATTACTGTTTGTAAAAAATAATCCCTTTAACATTCCTATCATAATCGGCTATTATGTTTTTGTTTTCTGTACGACATTTTTAGGATCCATCGCAAATTTTTATGTTGATTTTAAATGGTGGGACTCTGGACTTCACTTCTACAAAGGCATCTTCGTGGGTTTTGTGGGGATTGCCCTTTATAAACTATACATCCCTCAAAAAGCGAGAAAAGATGTTTCAAGGTGGGTCATTTTCCTTTTTGTTCTCTCACTTTCAGTCACTGCCACCGTTCTTTGGGAAATATATGAGTTCGCAGGAGATCTCACTTTTACTCATACCATGCAGCGAGGCGGTAACAAAGATACCATGTACGATATAATTTTCGGACTAACCGGCGGCCTGCTCATTTCCATTTATTCTAGTGTACAAAAATTAAAATTATGATGATTTGTTGAGGTAATCATATGAATCGTAAGCTAGTTATTTCATTAAGTTTAGTGTATGTACTTTTCATGGGAGCTTTATCCATTTATTACTATACAGCCGATGAAACTTTCAAATCACTGGTTTCGATAGGCGGTGTGGTATGTGGGGCAATTCCCCTTTCACTGGCCCTATTTACCAAGCTTCAATTCAATTTGCCAATTGTCATTTCCTATTTGATCTTTTTATTCGGTTCACAATTTTTAGGATCTATTTTAGGTTGGTATGGATTGGGTTGGTGGGACACATTTTTGCATTTGTTAAGCGGTTCCCTTCTTGCTTTTACGGGAATTGCTTTATATGAACGATTGGTATACAGAAATGCAGGCAAAGAGATATCCCCTTGGTTCGTCTTTTTGTTTACCCTTTCTTTCTCGGCACTTGGTGGTGTCATATGGGAGATCTACGAATTTAGTTCTGATCAATTATTCGGAATGACACTACAAGGCGGGGGAAATAAAGATACAATGATCGATTTAATCGCGGATACGATTGGAGGACTTATCATTGCAGTGTGGGCTGGAGTGCGGACAAAGATTAAGTTAAAAAAAATATAAAACAACATTCCAGTTGATCTCAGAAACCCGCTCCCTTTCCGCCGACT
>NZ_JVPL01000086.1:0-51488 GCF_001054655.1 Bacillus sp. 220_BSPC | reverse complement strand
CTCCAATCAACCTTAAATAGTTTCGTTTAAAAACAACAATCTTTACGAAAGAGCCTTTATGAAAAACAAAAAGACCCCTCATCCAATAAAGGACGAAAGGTCTAGCTTCCGTGGTACCACCTTTGTTCAACTTTTCCATAATAAATAAACAGAAAAGCTGCACTTGATTCCTCTAACGCGGGAATTACGTCAGGTTTTCCTGAAGGCTCATAAGGTAGGTTCAATAATGAGGGGGCGATGAAGCCTTTCAGCACATTCCGAGCTTCACTCTCTTTACGCCATCAATAATTTACTTGGCCTTAATCAAAGCCATGCCGTCTTTAATTACTTGTGATTATGAAGGATATATCAGTACTCTGTCAATGATAATATATGCATGGACGATAAAAAATAGACATGAATTATGTGAAAATAATGACAGTAATTAAAAATACATGTAAAATGGTAATTATACATGATAACTATACTTAGAATCCTGGTTAGCGTATAAAAAGATTTATATAAATATAATTTTCTAAGGTGGAAAAGATTATGGCGAATTGGAATGGAGATATTGCGAAAATTGCTTTGCCCACGCCGTTTGCAGTGGGTGATGTGAATGTTTATGTCGTTAAAGGGGATGCTTTAACATTAATCGATACCGGCGTGAAAACAAAACGTTCAAAGGAAGCCTTGACTAACGGTCTTGGGGATTTGGGTCTGAAACTGACTGATATCGAACAAATCATTTTAACCCATCATCATCCCGATCATGCTGGTGCACTCGATTTCTTTGAAAAGGATATCCCGGTTTATGGACACAAAAATAATCAGCGCTGGCTTACTATCAGTGATGAGTTTCTTGAAACCCATAATCGTTTTTTCCTTGATTACGCCAAAAAGTTCGGAGTGGCAGAAGAGCTGAAAAATAAACTGATCCATAACCGCGACGAAATCCGTTTCCTTAGTGAACGGAAGCTGCATGGATATTTGGCTGAGGGGGATGAGCTCCCTGGTCTTCCAGGCTGGAAAGTGATCGAGACTCCAGGGCATGCGCAAAGCCATTTATCTTTTTACCGGGAAAGTGACGGGATCATGATCGCTGGCGATCACTTGCTTGCCAAGATTTCACCTAACCCATTAATGGAACCACCTTTACTCCCTGGAGGCATGAGGCCTCGTCCGTTACTGCAATATAATGCATCACTTCAAAAATTATTGGATTTCCCCATATCCACTGTTTACTCAGGACATGGATCTGAAGTGGCAGGAGATGCAGTTGCAGACTTGATTCAATATAGATTCGAGCGGCAGCATAACCGTGCCATGCAGGTGAAAAGCATGCTTCAAGATAAGCCTTTATCTGTCTTTGAAGTGTGTCAGCAGCTGTTTCCGAAAGTATACCTTCAGGAAGTGGGCCTGACACTTTCGGAAACGGTCGGTCAGCTGGACTATTTAGAAGACTTGGGTGAAGTCCAAACAGAAATCCAATCAGGGGTCATTCTGTATTCAATCGCTTAATGTTCGCAAGGAGGCCGCTTTTTTTGAATAAGTTACAAGGTAAAGTTATTGTTATTACCGGTGCTTCCGGAGGGATTGGCAAGGAAGTTGCCATTCAAAGTGCAAAACAGGGAGGCCGTCTCGTCCTCTTGGCCAGAAGCATGGATAAATTACTGCTGCTGAAGAATGAACTGATCACCCAATATGGGATTGATGCATATGCCTATAAGCTTGACGTTGCAGACACGGATCAGGTGACAAATGTTTTTAATGACATCCATGAGCAAATAGGTGAAGTGGATGTGTTGGTCAACAATGCTGGTTTCGGCACGTTTAAAGAAGCGCAGGATACGGAATTAAATGAAACGAAAGCAATGTTTGCTGTCAACGTCATTGGATTGATGGCCTGCACAAAGCTGGTTCTGCCGTATATGAAGCAGAGGAAATCGGGGCATATCATCAATATCGCTTCACAGGCCGGTAAAATCGCCACTCCTAAATCAACATTGTACTCTTCTACCAAGTTCGCAGTTCTTGGCTATTCAAACGCACTTCGGCTCGAACTGATGGAAGATCATGTTTTTGTGACCACCGTCAATCCTGGCCCTATAGAAACGAATTTCTTTAACATTGCGGATGAATCAGGTACATACTTAAAGAACGTTGAAAAATTCATGCTTAAGCCTGGAGATGTCGCTGCTAAAATCGTAGCGGCGATGCTGACCAACAAGAGGGAAATCAATCTCCCTGGCTGGATGAATTTAGCTGGGAAATGGTATAACATGTTTCCGAAGATCACCGAAACATTAGGAAAAAAAGCATTTTTCAAAAAGTAGGCTAGTCTTTCGATTCCAGATGAAAAATGGTCCAATAATAGGTAAAGGGGAATGTCGATGACATTCCCCTTTTGAATTAACCGAAGTTATCATTTGAATGGGTAACTGTTTCATGGGGAATCCGTCATTTCTATTAGGAGGGATTTTCATGAAGATGATTGTAAACCTTTATATATATTTATTCGTCGCCTTTATTCTGGGCAGCTGTCAATCCCCCGATTGGAACATGGATGAATCCAATCGGGGGAAGAAGGTTTCATTACGGATCTTGACGATAAGAGGATTTTGATTAAAGGGACGTACTATAAGGTGACCAATGATACATATATTCAAGATCAACATGGTAATGACCTCGATTATTCCGAACTGGAAATCGGGATGAAAGTGAAACCGTGGCACCGGGGCGGGGTGAAGAAATCATTTCCTGGGAAAGCGGAAGCGGAATTGATTCTTGTTTTGACGGATGAAAGCAGCTTGGCCGAACAAAGGGCGGTCAGTGCTGCTCTCGATCATGTCAGCAAAGCGGAAAGTCAGCGATTCATGGTTCTCGAAGTCGCCCATTTACCCTCAGAGCATGTTTATAATATCGAAATGATGAATCGTTCCAACTTGGATTCTTCATTCATTGTGACAGTTGAGGATGTAACGGATGAAATATTATATATAAAATAAAACAACCGGACTGAATCACTTTGAATTCCGTCCGGCTGTTTGTCCTGGATTTTATAAAGTTTTCGCACCTAAATATTTTGGTTTCCAATAAGAATTATCCATATCCGTAATGGTTATTCCTTTGGAAGACGTAGCACTAATGAATTGACCATTTCCGATATAGATCCCAACATGGGATACTCCTGTTCTTCCAGAAGAAGTATCAAAGAATACAAGATCACCCTTAGCTGGTGAAGATACTTTTAACCCTGTATTGGAATAGAGCAAGGATGTTGTACGCGGTAAGGTAATTCCTTGAGATTTCTGGAATACGTAATAGACGAAGCCTGAGCAGTCAAATCCAGTTGGTGTTGTTCCGCCCCATTTGTAGGGTTTGCCTATTAAGGTTTTTGCATAGCTGATCAAGCTAGTATTATTGACATTATAAACACCAAGCGCATTAAATGTGTTACGGCCGGCAATTCCGTCAGCAGTCAACCCTTTGGCTTTTTGGAATTTTTTTACTGCAGATACAGAATAGGTGCCGTAATATGTAGTCAGTGAACCTGAATATGTGAAATAACCTTTGGTTTTTAATAGTTGTTGTAGTTGTTTGACATCACTATGTGTCATTCCGGGTCTGAGGGTTTGGTCTCCAATATTGGCAAAGGCTTGCAGTGGGGTTAGCATCATGGCAGATGCAACAGCAGCTGAAGCGATCCATTTCTTCATAATTTTCATTTCCTCTCTATCTATCTCTCTATTATTTCTTAACAATATTATCCTACAATACCATTATGACAAATAGACATAATTTTGGTTACATTTTCATTACAAAAAATGAGCATTAAGACTGGATTCCAAGTAGACGAAAGCCTGTTGAAAAGGGTGGGGGGATTTTAAAAAACTAAGTATATGGACCTACTTAAAATTATTCAAGCTACCAATTAATCTTTTTCAAAAAAACAATCTGGATGCTAAGTTTAAATTTGGTATTTTATCCATTTTTAGTATCTATTATATTTTTCAAGGAAATTACAATAAAAAGTAGAAATTTGTATGAAAACTTCCATTGAATAAGAACGTATATTCGGTTAAAGTTATGAATATAATAAAGCGAACGTATATTCTTGTTAGGGTGAAGAAATGATGGATTATGGGACGATGCCGAAACAATCAATTATGTGTATCGATATGAAAAGTTTTTATGCAAGCTGTTCAGCGGTCATGCTTGGTCTGGACCCGCTTGATTGTTATCTGGCGGTGGTTGGTGATTTGAAGAGGACAGGGAGCATTGTGCTCGCGGCTTCTCCAAAGATGAAGAAGGAATTTGGCATCAAGACAGGTTCGCGGATGTTTGAGATCCCGAATGACCCGAGGATTGTCGTCGTTGAACCTAAAATGGCGACTTATTTAAGGGTTTCGACGGAAATCACCCGCTTGTTCAACCGTTATGTGCCAAAAGAAGCGATTCACGTATATAGTGTGGACGAAAGTTTTGTGAAAGTCGATGGTGCCGCTTCTTTATGGGGAGATGCCCGCATGATAGCTGAAAAGATAAAAGATGAAATTGAACGGGAATTACAGCTCCCCTGTGCCATTGGAATTGGACCGAACATGCTCATGGCAAAACTTTGCCTTGATTTGGAAGCCAAACATCAGGGGATTGCAGAATGGAAGTATGAGGATGTGCCAAGCAAACTTTGGCCGATTTCCCCGCTTCGTGAAATGTGGGGGATCGGCAGGCGCGTAGAAAAAACCCTTCATGGAATGGGTATATTTACGGTTGGGCAGCTTGCCAATTATGATCTTGAATTACTTGAAGCGAAGTTTGGAATTATGGGCAATCAGCTTTACCACCATGCCTGGGGAATAGATTTATCCGATATGGGGGCAGCGATCATCGAAGGGCAGGTCAGCTTCGGCAAAAGTCAAATCCTGCTGCGGGATTATAAGGATGAGCATGAGGTAAAGCAGGTCATGCTGGAAATTTGCGAAGAAGTTGGAAGAAGGGCACGCACCCATCGTAAGGCAGGAAGAACGGTGAGCCTAGGCATTGGTTACAGCAAGGATGAGTTTGGCGGAGGTTTCCATCGTTCGCGTTCGATTAATGAACCGACCAACATCACGATGGAGTTATATAAAGTTTGCCTGGAGCTTTTCCATGAGAACTATAAGCAAAAAACGGTTCGAAGCATAGAGGTCAGACTCTCGAATATTGTGGATGATAATGAAATGCAGCTGACTTTATTTGATGCTTCGCGCTGGAAGAAGCGGGAATTGAGTTACACGGTTGATCGAATCCGCCACAAATATGGAGCCAAATCGTTATTGCGTGCCGTTTCGTATACAGAAGCAGGTACAGCCGTATACCGAAGCAAGCTGCTTGGTGGGCATAAGGCGTAAGGCTGACTTTGAAAGGAGGGAAAAGAATGATTCGTGATCGCGGCCGTATCAAATGGACATCGATGATGTTGCCGGAACATGTGAAGATGCTCCGGGATTGGGTGGTGGAGGATGGCTATGAAACGAAGCGCATCCTGGATGAGCAGCAACTGGAAGAAATGAATGAGGTAATGGGGGAAGCGATGGAGGAAAGAAAGGATGTCACGATTGCCCATTATGAAGGAAACCGGTATCAGCTGTTAATCGGCAGGATTCATTATTATAATGAGCTCACCCAAAAGCTCCATATCGTTGACCGGTTTGAGCAGGCTCACTATATCAGGCTTTCCGATATAGCGGATGTAAGGATAATGGAATGATGAGCGGAAGGGCTGTTCCCCAAGGGACAGCCTTTCATTTTCGAAACGGCATCGTGATGAAAGGCTGACGTGACATAAGAGAATCGGCATTTGTTAGAACGGTCCATGAGGAAAGTGATTTCCGTGAGGGCATAAGGAAGCAGGCAGTTTCGTTAACAGAAACGTTTTTATCGTTTATAATGGGGGAATGCAAAGACATCGGGAGGCAGCAATCATGTATATTGAATGGACGGAAACAGCGGCTGAGAAAATAGCCGGTAAGGTACAGGGACAAGAAGGATATTTACAGTTGAAATATGATACTGATGGCTGCGGCTGCGTGGTAAGTGGTGTGACGGCGCTATGGTGGGTCAACGAACCTGAAGAAGGTACCGAAAAAGTGGAAACAAACGGAATTCCGCTATATGTTGAGAAATCAAAAATGATTTTTCTTGATGAAGTCATGAAAATAGACTTTGTTGCGGAAGCGAACAGCTTTCAATTAAAAAGTCCGAATCAAATCTTAAATCCGAGGATGAGCTTTTTTAATAAAATATAATTAAAAAGCAAAAGAGGGGATCGTGGATACCCTCTCTTTTCTTCTCAGACAAGTTTTAGAAACTGATCGATTTGATCTTCATATTCTTTTGGATTTTCATTATAAGATTGAGCGTGGGCCCCTTTTTTAGCGATGTACAGCTGTTTTGGGCCCTCTTTTGCTGCATATAATTCCGCTGTCATGGAAGCGGGAATGAAACTGTCATTTTCACTATGGATGAAGAGCACGGGTTTTCGGATATTTTTCATATAATCGATTGGGGACACTTCATTGGTCCAATATCCGTCACGGAGTTTGATGAACGTACGCCCGAGCGGAAATACGGTCCAAGAAGGAAATGGGACTTCATGCTTGAGCTGGTGTTTGATCTGATCCTCGAAGTTTGAAAATGGACAGTCGGCAATGTAAAAATCAGCACCATCTTCAAGCATTCCGGCATATAAAAGCAGGGTTACGGCCCCCATGGATTCTCCATGAATGCCAATATGAAGGTCGGGCCCTTTGCGTCTTTTCAATTCATCGATTACGGCCTTCAGGTCGAATTTTTCATAATGTCCATAACTGCTCGTCTTGCCACCGGAATCCCCATGCCGGCGGTGGTCATAAATGATCGCATTGAAGCCCCGCTTAAGAAAAATGTTCATGTACTTAATCGAATTGACTTTGTTCTCCGTCACACCATGAGAAATGACCATCCACTTTTTGGTGTCATGCGGTTCGATAAACAAGCATTTCAAGGAATATCCGGATGGTGACGATACCCAAATTTCCGATTTAGGCAGATTATCAAAATCCTCCGTGATCAGGCGTTTAGCCATGATTTCACGATTCTGGATAAAATCATCTTCCTTCTTTTTCATGTACATGATCCGATTGGAAAAATAAAGGCCGACGCCGATGATATACGCTAGGATTCCAGCCAGTGTAAACCACCATTTCTTCATGAAAGGACCTCCTCGATTGATTTTCTTTATTTTACCATGAGGGAAATGGGAAAACACTGTCTGAAAACCATGATGAGGAAAACGGCAGTCGTGATATAATAATTTCATAAATGGCCAGGAGGTTTTAAGGATGAAAAAGAAACAGCCGCGAAAACAAAATCAAAGCAAAAACCAAGATAAAGATTCATCTTCATTGAAACTCGGTGATATGATCAATCAAGATATCATGTCCCAGCTTCGTCAAAAGCAAAAAGAACTTAATGAGGCTGAACAAGAGAAAAGGGAAGCGGAAGAAGAAAAAAAACGTGAAGAAAGAAAGCGGCGGGAGAAGAATAAATCATTCGAAGAACTATTGGGTGAAAGCAATTTGAACTGGAAGAACTATAAATAAAAACAGGGAGCAGTTAAAATTTTAAAAGGGCTGGCTCCCTTTTTCTGTTCAGGAAGATTTATTCCTTGCTGATATTCCTTTATTTTATAAAGTATAACGATTATATTAAAGATAAGTTCGATATGCTTTCATATCGGATGGACTACTATTAGCTGGTGATAGGATGCAAAATAAAATAGAAAAAGTACTGGAAGACCAATTATGTTTCCTGCTTTATGCAAGTTCGCGGGAAATGACGAAGAAATATAAACCGCTGCTTGATAAACTTGAAGTGACATATCCTCAATATCTTGTTCTGCTTCTATTATGGGAACAGGATACACTTACAGTAAAAAAACTTGGGGAGCTCCTTGCCCTCGACTCAGGAACGCTTACCCCCATGTTGAAACGAATGGAGCAGAATGGCTTGATTGTCCGTGAACGTTCCACTGAAGATGAACGGTCTGTCATGATTAAGTTGACGGAAAAGGGACTTGGTTTACAGGAAGATGCCTGTTTCATTCCCGATCGCATTTCGGCAATGTCGGGTGAGGATAAGAAGGTGGTTGAGGATTTAAAAGCTTCGCTGCTCCAACTATTGAAAACATTACAGGAATTTTAGCGAAGAAAAGACGCTTGGGAACCCCAAGCGTCTTTTTATTGATTGGATTTAGTCTACTTCTATTTCAAAGGCGACATCCACATTGCCATTGATTGCTTTTGAATAAGGACACATTTGATGCGCTTTATGAACAAGGGTTTCGAATGTCTCCTTGTCGACCCCGGATCCCTTCACAGCCAAAGTTACAGCCAAGCTGTACTGATGCATCTCACCCATCAATAGACTGACGCTTGCGGTAACTTTTGAATCGAAAGAAACGCGTTCGATTTTACCAACCGATTGCAAAGCGCTATCAAAACATGCAGCATATCCAGCTGCAAAAAGCTGTTCCGGATTAGATGCTTCAGGCATCTGTTTAGCCCTAGGTGTTCCAGGCATCGCAATATCAACCGTGAAATTGCCGTCAGCAGAAATTGCCGTTCCTTCTCTTCCGCCATCGACTGTTACAGAGGTTGTAAATAATGTTTTTGTCATCATTTTTTCTCCCTTATCTTTTTATTTTTAATTGTGCACAACTGAATTGTACAATATTAGTTTTGGGATGTCCAATGAAAAGTTTAAAACCGTTAAATTAGAATGATTGGAAACTTGAAGTTGGTAAAGAAGGCGAAAAAAAGATGGAACGGAAAAAGGCTGACTATCCCGTTGGTTAAACGGAGATAGGGCAGCCTAAAGGTTTGTCCTGACATTTCTTTTTTAATTCCGGTGACTTTCATATTTGTTCACTTTAGTCAACCGCTTCAGGATATCCAACTCGGTGGTGGACAGTGAAGGGCTGTTGGCAGCTTGGCAGTTATCACGAAGCTGCTGTACTGAGCTTGCGCCTGGAACAACGGTAGCTACGCTTTGATGGGACAATACATATTGAAGTGCCGTTTCATTCAACTTCCTATCGGAAAGTTTGTCCTTTATTTGCGGAAGCAAATCTTTAAGTTCGTGATAGCTATAGTCAAGGTATCCATCCTCATTTGCCTTTTCAAGCATTTTTTCACTGAGCAGCCCTTTGGCAAGGGGGCCACGGGCGATCATGCTGATTTGTTTGTTGGCCAAAAGGGACAGCCACTCTTCTGGGCGGCGGTCGAGCAGATTAAACTGCATCATCACGGAATCAAGCTCAGACTTTTCAGTGAATTCCTTGATGACATTCGGACGAATCGAGGAAATTCCATAATATCGGATATAGCCTTCTTTTTTCAAATCTTCAAATGCTTCTACCGTTTCTTCGATATTGTCTGAAATGGTGCCGCCATGTAACTGATAAAGATCAATATAATCAGTCCCCAATCGCTTTAAGCTATCTTTTACTGCCGTTTTAATATGAGCGCCGGATGGGTCCCAGCTCCAGGAATCTTTATTTTCATTCCAGCGGTTTCCGACCTTGGTGGCTATGTATACCTTATCGCGGACCGATTTTAAATTCTTTCCGACGATTTCTTCATTCATACCGAAATCATATAAATCGGCCGTATCAAAATAATTGATTCCTTCATCTAAAGCGGCCTGTATGATTTCGGATGCCTGATTTTCAACAGTCCCCAATGACATGCATCCAAGCCCGATTTCAGAAACTAGCAAGTCAGAATTTCCTAGTCTGCGTTTTTTCATGTTATCCACTCCCTTTACATTCATTGTAAAGGAGAAATCCATTTCACTCAAAGAATTCACTTGATCCGTTTTAAAGGAGTGGGTGGCACCTGATCGTGAATGTCGGCAATCCAATCATTGACATAGACATATTGATTTTGTAATTGCTTTAGTTTTTGAAGGATTTCCCAGCTCTTTCCGGATAAAGTAACGCTTTTTTCCAATACGTAAACTTTCATTAAATCGCCCTCCATCTCTATTATGGTAAAATGTATGAGGAATCATGCTGCAATTAGAACAGAGGAGTGGTCACGATGAAAAAATTTGAAGAAAAAACGCTGTCTTCGAAAAAAATCTTCACAGGAAAAGTAATCAGCCTGCAAGTGGATGATGTAGAGCTTCCTGATGGGAAAACGGGTAAACGTGAAATAATCAAGCATCCGGGAGCGGTTGCCGTCATAGCTCTCACGTCAGAAAATAAAATCATCATGGTTGAACAGTACCGTAAAGCGCTGGAGAGAAGCTTGGTGGAAATTCCTGCAGGGAAGCTTGAAAAAGGCGAAGAACCGGTTCTGTCGGCTAAACGGGAGCTGGAAGAGGAGACAGGTTATGAATGTGAAAAAATGGAGCACATCATATCCTTCTATACATCCCCAGGTTTCGCCGATGAATTGGTCCACCTGTATGTGGCCCACAATTTGAAAAAGAAAGAAAATGCGGCACCGTTGGATGAAGATGAATTTGTCGAAATGCTTGAACTCACGCTGGAGGAAGCTCAAACTTACATGGATGAAGGGAAGATCCAGGATGCCAAAACGGCATATGCAGTTCAGTATCTGCAGTTGAAAAAGGCGATGACATCATAAATGAAAGAGTTTTACGCTGACCTGCATATCCATATAGGCAGAACGAGAAGCGGAAGGGCCGTGAAAATAACAGGTGCTAAAACGTTAACCTTCAGCAATGTGCTGCAAGTGGCAAGTGAAAGGAAGGGCCTTGATCTAATCGGGATAATCGATTGTCATTCTCCTGAAATTATCGAAGAGATCGAAGCGGGGATTCTTGATGGCGAAATCACGGAAAAGACTGAAGGCGGACTTCAATATAAGAATACAACCATCATTCCGGGCTCGGAGATTGAAATTTATGATCATAATTGTAATGGACCGATCCATGTCCTCGCCTATTTTCCCACTTTAAAAGCGATGAAGGAATTCTCCTCATGGATGAGCGGACATGTTAAAAATATCACCTTAAGCTCCCAAAGGATTTATTGTGATGGAAGAACGCTGCAAAAAACCGTGAAGTCACTGGGCGGCCTTTTTATCCCGGCACATGTTTTCACCCCATTTAAAAGCTTATATGGAAAAGGGGTGCGATCCAGTCTGACTGAAGTATTCGATCCGGAGCTAATTGATGCCATCGAGCTTGGTTTAAGTTCAGATACAGAAATGGTCAAGGATATCGAGGAGTTGGACTCCTATGTATTCGTAACAAATTCCGATGCGCATTCGCTTGGGAAAATCGCTCGTGAATATCAAAAAGTCCTGCTTGAAGAACCAAGTTTCAATGAGCTGGCAAAAGCCCTTAAAGAAACAGGGAATCGTAAGGTGACCGTTAATTATGGATTGAACCCCTTATTGGGAAAGTATCACCAAACCGTATGTTCAGGGTGTTTACATCAGGTATTGAGGGATAGTGAACAATGTCCTGAGTGTGGTAATAAATCCATTATTAAAGGGGTATCGGCCAGGATTGAAGAACTCTCCGTTTCCGGGATGGACAGAAGAGACGGAAAGGAAAGGCCGCCGTATATCCATCAAGTGCCACTCGACTTCATCCCGGGACTCGGACCTAAATCCATGGAAAAACTGCTGGTGGCATTTGGAACAGAGATGAATATCCTTCATGAAGTTACGCTTGAACAGCTAATGGAAATCGTTCCTGAAAAATTGGCGGTCTACATCGATTCTGCCAGAAAAGGGACGCTTTCTTTTGAAGTGGGGGGCGGAGGAAAGTACGGAAAGGTCAAAAAGGAATTATCCTGAAAAAAGTCCTGACAGATGAGATCTGTCAGGACTTTTTTAATTTGTTGTTTTTGCATAAATGGAGGTGTCCCGCACTTCCATGCCGTCTGCACTAAGGCAGTCATTACGTAAAATTCCTTCAAGGGTGAATCCCAGCTTCTCGGGAATCCGTTTGCTGGCAATATTATTGGGATCACAGCGGATTTCGACCCGTTTTGCACCGTAATGGTAAAAGGCGAATTTAGTTAACTTTTCCACTGTCTCCGTTATGTAGCCCAGTTTACTGAATCTCGTATCAATCCAATAGCCAATTTCGAATTTAGGAATATCCCAGTTGATTCGGTGCAGACCAGTGGAACCGATGAATTGATCGTCTTCTTTCCTATAAATATGGAGTCTTATATCCTCTTTTAAAATAAAGTCCGCAAAGGCCTTAAGGACGTTCTGTTCAGAAGTTTCCAATGAAACATCTTGATGGGCAAACGGCAGCCACTGTTTCAATTCAGGTTTAGAATGGACAATGGCTTCGTAAAGGTCCGGGCCATCGCCAGGCTGACAAGGTCTTAGATATAATCGAGGTGTTTCGATTTTTTCGGGAAAATCCATTAATATAGCTTTCATATCCTGCCTCCATCTCATTGATGTGGAAAATTATAACATAAATTGGGTTCAATGTGTTCGGCTGAAGGGGAAAGTTTTCTTAGCATAAATGAAAGAGTGAAAACATAGATTCTAGTAAGCGGAGTTGGGAGGATGAAAGATGAAAAAAAAATCTGTCGTACAAAATGCCGTAATGAAACATATTAACGAACATTCCTCATTATATGTCTTTATCACTGTGCTTTTTTTGATGGGTGTCATTTTTGGGGCAATATTGGTGAATAGTTTGAGCTTTACCCAAAAGGAAGACTTGTTCTATTATTTATCGCAATTTTTCGGACAAGTATCCAAAGGTGAATTTGCATCTTCGCATGATATGTTCAGCCAAAGTATTATGCATAATATAAAATATATCGGGGTCATCTGGATTCTCGGAATATCGGTCATCGGTTTGCCTGTCATCCTGGTTTTGTTATTTATAAAAGGGATGGTCGTTGGATTCACGGTCGGCTTTTTAGTCAATCAAATGGGATGGAGCGGGTTCTTATTATCGTTTGTCGCTATTCTGCCCCAAAATATATTCATCGTCCCGATATTCATCGTAATAACCGTCCTTGCCGTTTCACTATCCATGAAAATGATCAGCCGGATTTTCCTTAAGCAGGTTCGTGAACCGCTGAAGCCGATAATTTCACGGTATATTTTCTCATTGGTTTTGTCGGGGTTATTCTTGATTACGGCTGCTGTATTTGAAGCGTACCTATCCCCTTCTTTAATGAAAAATGTCGTAAGTTTATTGGGTCATTGATGGAAATATACCGTTCCCGCAAATTTTTTTATCATTAACAAGAAATCTATTTTGACAGTTTTCCCTCTTTTGATATAATGGATAAGATAGCGGCGCGGGAGGGAATATTAGGTATGGAAATAGAAAACAGAATTGATAGGATAAAAAAGCAGTTACACTCGTCCAGCTACAAATTAACGCCTCAGCGAGAAGCGACCGTCCGCGTTTTACTTGAGCATGAAGAGGATCATTTAAGCGCAGAAGACGTTTACCTCCTTGTCAAAGAAAAGTCGCCGGAAATTGGATTGGCAACAGTTTACCGTACGCTAGAGTTGCTGACTGAATTGAAAATAGTAGATAAAATTAACTTTGGAGACGGGGTTTCCCGTTATGATTTAAGACAAGAAGGAGCTGCGCATTTCCATCATCATCTTGTTTGTGTGGAATGTGGTGCGGTAGATGAGATCCAGGAAGACCTACTTGAAGACGTAGAAGACATTGTGGAACGCGACTGGAACTTCAAGATAAAAGACCATAGATTAACCTTTCATGGCATTTGTCATCGATGTCATGACAAAGAAGAAAATTAAGGTGAATGAAGTCGGACCTTTTCCATTTAATGGAGAAGGTTTTCTGCATTTTAATAGCTGGTTTTCTCAAGTAAGAGCTGTTTTTGTTTTCTCCTTTCCGAAACACGTATAAAACTTGTCCTGTTGGGCATAGATTGATACAAAGGGTCGAATGGGAGGGGAAAGGATGAAAACATCATTATCGCTTATTTTGCACACGGCTAAAGTGATGATTCTCTTTGTTAGCTTCACTGTTCTTTTTTATATAGGAATGGTATGGTTAAATCAGGAATATCAAAGTTATCATCGTTATGATGAACCGAAAGGCATGGCTGTAAAAGTATCGAAGGCTGTTGATACGGGTGATGATGCATGGCTTGAACGCCTAATGTTGTTTTATTTAAACGGGGAGTAATGAATATGGAGAATCAAATTAGGGATTTCATTCATTTTTTAACCATTGAAAAAGGACTTGCCAAGAATACGCTCGTCTCGTATGAGCGTGACTTAAGATCATATTGGAGCTTTCTGAAAGATGTTGAAACCATTGAAGATTGGAATGATTCACGACGGGTGAACATCCTGCATTTTCTCGTGCGGTTAAAGGATCAAGGGAAATCATCGAAGACGGTGGCGCGTCATATAGCTTCCATTCGTTCTTTTCATCAATTTCTTCTAAGGGAAAGAATAACAAATCAGGATCCGTCCATACATATAGAAACGCCAAAACCGGAACGAAGCCTTCCAAAGGTATTAAGCATGGAAGAGGTTGAAGCACTATTGGAAGCCCCGAAGAAAATGGATGAATTCGGATTACGCGATAAGGCAATGCTCGAACTGATGTATGCGACGGGTATGCGTGTCAGTGAGTTGATATCCATGGATGTGAGTGATGTCCATGCATCGATGGGTTTTGTCCGTTGTGTAGGGAAAGGAAATAAAGAGAGGATCATTCCGATTGGACAAACTGCATTGGGTGCGATTGAACATTATATGGAAAGTTCCCGGGGGAAAATGACCAGCCCGAAGCACAGGACAGATTCACTTTTTTTGAATCATCATGGAAACAGGCTGACAAGGCAGGGATTCTGGAAGATTCTAAAAAAACTTGTAAAATCGGCACAAATTGAAAAAGAAATTACACCGCATACACTGAGACATTCTTTCGCGACACATCTATTGATGAATGGGGCTGATTTACGTGCCGTCCAAGAAATGCTTGGTCATGCGGATATTTCGACAACTCAAATTTATACACATATTACGAACGTACGGATCAAGGATGTCTATTCAAAATTCCATCCGCGAGCTTAAAGGATTAGTAGACTGATAGAAAGGTTGTGAATTTAACTGCGAGGCAGTTGAAGGAGCAGCCTTTTTTCTGTGTCGGCAAGACGGCTATAAGGGATGCTGATGATTCTAACGCACATCTTATGGCACTTTGTTTCATTCCGAAATATATTATTTGTCTCCATCATGGTAATCGTTTACAATGTAGAGAGGTCAGACTTCTGACGTTCTTGCGATTTCATTTAAATGAAGAGTAACTGAGCAGAATAAGGGTATTATAGAGAGTATAAAAAGTGATTTACTATTTTAGGAGGAATGACTCATGAAAGGGAATTCAGCATTTAAACGAATATTTGTAATAGTTATGGATTCAGTTGGGATTGGCGAAGCACCTGATGCAGATTTATTCGGCGATAAAGGTGCGGATACACTCGGCCATATCGCAGAAAAAATGAATGGATTGAACATGCCGACTCTCGCAAAATTGGGTTTAGGCAATATCCGTGAAATCAAGGGAATTGAAAAAGCTCAACAACCTCTCGCATACTATACGAAAATGAAGGAAGCCTCTACAGGGAAAGATACGATGACTGGGCATTGGGAAATCATGGGGTTGAATATATCGACTCCATTCCGTGTATTTCCAGATGGTTTCCCGGAATTATTAGTCAATGAACTCGAGGCGAAAATGGGTCGGGGAATTATTGGGAATGTCCCGGCAAGCGGCACGGAAATCATTGAGAGGCTTGGCGAGGAACATATGAAAACGGGTGCGCTGATTGTATATACATCAGCTGATTCCGTATTACAGATTGCTGCACATGAAGATATCGTCCCGATAGACGAATTATACAAGATTTGTGAAATTGCCCGTGAAGTTACAATGGCTGATGAGTTCAAGGTTGGACGCGTTATTGCCAGACCGTTCACTGGTGAACCAGGCAACTTCAAAAGAACGCCTAACCGTCATGATTATGCATTGAAACCGTTTGACCGGACAGTAATGGATGAATTGAAAGATTCTGGATATGATGTCCTTGCAATCGGGAAGATCTCGGATATCTTTGATGGGGAAGGTGTCACTGAATCATTAAGGACCGTATCCAATATGGATGGAATGGATAAATTAATCCAAACGGTAGAACAGGATTTCAAAGGGTTAAGTTTCCTAAATCTAGTCGACTTCGATGCTTTATACGGTCACCGCCGCGACCCAGAGGGATACGGAAAGGCATTGGAAGAATTCGATGCTCGGATGCCTGAAGTCCTTGATAAACTGAAAGAGGATGATTTATTGATCATCACTGCCGATCACGGGAATGATCCGGTCCATGAAGGAACCGATCATACACGTGAATATGTACCATTGTTAGTCTATTCCAAACGATTTACAGAAGGTGCCGAACTCCCGATAAGAGATACATTTGCTGATATTGGGGCGACGGTCGCTGCTAATTTTGATGTGAAAATGCCTGCCTTCGGAAAAAATATATTGGGCGATCTAAATTTAGGGGAGAATAAATAGATGTTTAATAAAATAGAGACTGCTGCGTCATTCATAAAAAGTAAAATTGAAGGCTCTCCGGAGATAGGACTGATTCTTGGTTCCGGACTTGGAGTATTGGCGGATGAAATTGAAAATCCGATAACGATTCCTTACCACGAAATCCCGGAATTCCCGGTATCGACTGTTGAAGGACACGCTGGACAGCTTGTCATTGGACAATTAAGTGGCAAAAAAGTTGTAGCGATGCAAGGGCGTTTCCACTTTTATGAGGGTTACTCCATGGAGAAGGTCACTTTCCCTGTCCGTGTAATGAAACTTCTTGGTGTTGAACAGTTAATCGTAACGAATGCTGCCGGAAGCGTTAATGAAAGCTATCAACCAGGTGACTTGATGCTCATTACGGATCATATTAATTTAATGGGGGCAAACCCATTGATTGGTCCTAATGAAGAGCGTTTCGGCCCTAGATTCCCTGATATGTCGGAAGCTTATAATAAAGACCTTCGGACGCAAGCGAAAAAAATAGCAGCTTCACTAGGATTGGATATTAAAGAAGGTGTCTATATCGGTAATACAGGACCGACCTATGAGACACCGGCAGAAGTGAAAATGGCAAGGATCCTTGGCGGGGATGCAGTTGGTATGTCGACAGTCCCGGAAGTTATCGTAGCAAGGCATAGCGGAATGAAGGTGCTCGGAATCTCATGCCTTACCAATATGGCCGCGGGCATTCTGGATCAGCCTTTGTCACATGAAGAGGTAATTGAAACGACTGAAAAAGTGAAAAGCAGTTTTCTTGAATTTGTTAAGCAAATCGTTAAAGACATATAAAACGATCCAAAAAAATACAAGTACACCTAAAGAAAATCGGTGTCTTTAAAAAGTGGGGATTCTAATATGAGAATGGTAGATTTAATCGAGAAAAAGCGTGATGGAAAGGCTCTTACTACAGAAGAAATACAGTTCATCATCAATGGGTTTACCGATGGATCGATTCCGGATTACCAAATGAGCGCTTGGTCAATGGCTGTTTATTTTAAGGGCATGAATGAGCAGGAACGTGCTGATCTAACCATGGCAATGGTCGAATCGGGAGATCAAATTGATTTATCGATGATTGAAGGAATTAAAGTCGATAAACATTCAACAGGCGGTGTGGGCGATACCACAACTCTAGTGCTTGGACCATTGGTTGCTGCTGTTGGTGTTCCGGTGGCAAAGATGTCAGGACGCGGTCTTGGCCATACAGGCGGGACGATCGATAAGCTGGAGTCTGTAAAAGGATTTCATGTCGAAATAGAAAATGACGAGTTCATCCGGCTTGTCAATAAAAATAAGATAGCAGTCATTGGGCAAAGCGGTAACCTGACTCCGGCCGACAAAAAGTTATATGCATTGCGCGATGTTACGGGTACCGTTAACAGTATCGGTTTGATCGCTGGCTCGATCATGAGTAAGAAAATCGCCGCTGGTGCTGATGCAATCGTACTTGATGTTAAAACGGGAGCGGGAGCTTTCATGAAAACTCTCGAAGATTCCGAAGAATTGGCGCATGCAATGGTTAGCATCGGAAACAATGTAGGACGAAACACGATGGCTGTCATCTCCGATATGAGCCAACCGTTGGGTTACGCTATCGGAAATGCTTTAGAAGTGAAGGAAGCAATCGACACGCTTAAAGGAGAGGGACCGGAAGATTTAACGGAACTTTCTTTAACACTGGGAAGCCATATGGTATACCTTGCCAAAAAGGCAAGCTCGCTGGAAGAAGCAAGAACCTTGCTGGAAAATGCAATCAAGGATGGTTCTGCACTTAACTCATTCAAGATTTTCCTGGAAGCGCAGGGAGGCGATGGTTCGGTTGTAGATCAGCCGGAAAAACTACCGCAGGCTGCTCATACTTTCGAGCTGGAAGCGAAAGAGGACGGATATGTATCGGAAATCATCGCTGATGAAGTAGGAACGGCAGCTATGCTGTTAGGCGCCGGGCGGGCGACAAAAGAATCAGAGATTGATTTGGCAGTCGGACTGGTACTTCGTAAAAAAATCGGGGAAACCGTAGCAAAAGGTGAATCACTTGTGACGATTTACAGCAATTTCGAAGATGTTTCAAAGGTAAAAGAAAAGTTGTATGAAAGCATTGCGATTTCCAAAGAGAAAATAGAAAAACCTACATTGATCTATAAAGAGATCATGGAATAAACATTTTCCAAAAAAAGGCCGCGCTTTTGAGCGGCCTTTTTACGTTTATCCCATTGAATTCTTAAAAGAGGATGCCCATGCGCATCCTCTTTTAATTTGGTTCACTTTGTTACCCTATATCCAGTATATGTTCAAAATTCATCTTTATTTGTATAAAAATGGGTTTAATGGAAAAAATAAAAAATATAAAGATTGGAGGGTATGGAGATGAAGCGGATTCTTTCTGTATTTTTAACCGTTTTGGTAGCATTGGGTTTTAACATCCCGCATACAAAAGCAGCTGAAGAAAAAGGAGTCGAATTGGCGGCAAATGCTAAATCCGCTATTTTGATTGAACGGGATACAGGTACTGTTCTCTATGATAAAAATGCAGACGATCGCCTTTCACCGGCAAGCATGACGAAAATCATGACGATGCTGCTGATCATGGAAGCGATCGATAAAGGCGAACTCAGCATGAAGGAGAAAATCAGGACTAGTGAGTATGCAGCGTCGATGGGCGGTTCCCAGATCTTCCTCGAGCCAGGTGAAGAAATGACCACGGAACAAATGCTTAAAGGCATCTCGATTGGTTCGGCGAATGATGCATCGGTGGCGATGGCTGAACGTCTAGCTGGATCGGAAGAAGAGTTTGTCAGGGAAATGAACAAAAAGGCGAAAGACCTCGGGTTGAAAAATACAAAGTTCCAAAACGCAACGGGACTTCCTGTTAAAGATCATTACAGTTCGGCACATGATATGTCGATCATGGCGAAGGAATTATTGAAATACGATACGATTACAAGGTTCACGGGTACATATGAAGATTATCTCCGTGAAAATACCGAAAAGAAATTTTGGCTTGTCAACACAAATAGGTTAGTGAAATTTTATCCTGGGGTCGATGGACTGAAAACAGGATTCACAAATGAAGCGAAATATTGTTTGACAGCAACTGCTAAAAAAGGGAATATGCGTGTCATTGCCGTCGTTTTCGGAGCCGTTTCTCCAAAGGAACGAAACGCTCAGGTCACCAAGATGTTAGATTATGCATTTTCACAATACATCACATACCCTATTTATAAACGCGGTGAGGTGTTAGGTGAAGCCAAGGTAAGTAAAGGGCAAAAGAAAACCGTGGTGGGCGTCACAAGTGAACCTATTTCGGTTTTGACAGCCAAAAACGGAACGGCAAAGGACTTTACTAAAAAAATCACGCTTGATAAAGATTTGGATGCCCCGATTAAAAAAGGTGATGAAATTGGTACGCTTGAATTGAAGAATAACGGTAAGGTATATGTCGAATCTCCGATTGTTGCGAAGGAAACTGTTGATAATGCCAGCTGGTGGCAATTGTATAAACGGGCTTTCGGCATGTTTACCCAGGCGAAATAGAATAAATTGTCGCATTGCCTGTTAATCGTACTAATTTAGGCGAAACTCCACTAGTTTTGCTAGTAAGGAGGAATCGGCAGGTGAAAAAGAGAATTTGACTCTTTATAAGACAGTGAAGGAGGCTGTATATAATGAGTCTTACGATTAATATGGAGGCGAAAAATCGCGTATTGTGCATTCGTCTCAAAGGTGATTTAGATCATCATACAGCAGAAAAATTGAAAAATCAGGCAGAGGCAGCCATTCAAAAGCATAATATCAAGCATATCATCCTTAACATGGAAGAACTGGATTTTATGGACAGTTCAGGGCTCGGAGTTATTTTGGGCCGTTATAAGCAGGTAAACAAAAAGCAAGGTGAAATGGTGGTCTGTGCAATTTCTCCAGCAGTAAAGCGGTTATTTGAGATGTCAGGGTTGTTTAAAATTGTTAAAATGGAACTATCCGAAAAAAACGCTTTGCAAAGACTGGGGGTTGCCTAATATGAAAAATAAAATGGAAACGAAATTTTCTGCACTTAGCCAAAATGAATCTTTTGCCAGGGTAACTGTTGCGGCATTCATTGCCCAATTGGACCCGACGATGGATGAATTGACAGAGATCAAGACTGTCGTGTCAGAAGCCGTTACGAATTCGATCATCCATGGGTATGAGAGTGACCCGGAAGGTTGGGTCTACATTTCAGTGGTCATCGAAGGCGATACTGTGGAATTGACCATCCGGGATGAAGGACTGGGCATTGAAGACGTCGAGGAGGCTAAACAGCCGTTATTTACGACAAAACCCGAACTTGAACGTTCCGGTATGGGATTCACCATCATGGAAAACTTCATGGATGAAATCAATATAATTTCCCATAAGGGCGAAGGCACGATCATTCGATTAAAAAAGCACTTAACTACAAGCAGAGCTTTGTGCAATTAAGGGAGACTTGCATATGGATGTGGAGGTTAAAAACGAGAAGAGCAAGAAAGGCCAGCCCCATTTAAAAGATGAGGAATTGCGGAATTTAATCCAACGCAGCCAGAGCGGTGACCAAGATGCAAGGAATCTGATTGTCAATAGCAATCTGAGGCTTGTATGGTCAGTAGTGCAAAGATTCCTCAATCGAGGTTACGAACCGGATGACCTTTATCAAATAGGCTGTATAGGTCTGTTGAAGTCCGTGGATAAATTTGACTTATCGTTTGAAGTGAAATTCTCAACGTATGCTGTGCCTATGATCATTGGTGAAATCCAACGTTTTATCCGTGATGATGGAACGGTTAAAGTAAGCCGGTCATTAAAGGAAATGGCGAATAAAATTCGCAGGGCCAAAGAGGAACTTTCAAAGACGTATGGCCGCGTTCCGACTGTCAATGAATTGGCGGAACATCTAGAGCTGTCGCCAGAGGAAATCATCATGGCCCAAGAAGCTAGCAGGAGCCCTTCATCGATCCATGAAACGGTTTACGAAAATGATGGAGATCCGATTACTCTTCTTGACCAGATTGCCGACCATAATGAAACATCCTGGTTCGATCAAATCGCTTTGAAAGAAGCCATACATGAATTGAATGAACGTGAAAGGCTGATTGTTTTCCTGAGGTATTATAAAGATCAGACGCAATCGGAAGTGGCGGCAAGGCTTGGTATTTCCCAAGTTCAGGTATCAAGGCTGGAAAAGAAGATTCTTCAGCAAATGAAAAACCACATGAATCAGTGATTCATGTGGTTTTTTTTATTGAGCTGAAAATAAATACTGATTTTAGGAAAAAGTAAAAGTGATTTAAGATGAAACTAGGGATGGGGTCGAATTTTTAGTTGAATTTAGGAATAAAAACGAATATTATAGTAAAGGTCGCGTTTCTCATTCGTTTTTTTATCTTTCTTTCAATGAATAATGATCAGGAAAAACGTCGATGCAGTACAATATTAGGACACCTTGTCTTTTCGTGCAAACGGTTGTCGGTGATTCCTTTAGATCTGGAGGTCTAAATATGTTTATGGAAAAGTTTTTCTCCCTGAAAGAAAATGGGACGGATGTCCGTACAGAAGTCATGGCGGGTGTTACGACATTTTTAACTATGGTTTATATCCTCATTGTGAATCCTGCTTTATTGTCTTCAATCGGAATTCCATTTGAACAAGTTTTCATGGCAACGGTCATATCAGCGGTGATTGGTACCCTAATCATGGGGCTTGTTGCAAAATACCCGATTGCGATAGCACCAGGGATGGGCTTGAATGCTTATTTCGCAAGCGTGGTGGGAGCACAGGGCCTTTCATACCAGACCGTATTCGGTACGGTTTTCATTGCTGGTTTGCTATTTCTATTAATTAGCGTGACTAGCTTGCGTAAAATGATAATTGATGCGATTCCCAACTCATTAAAATACGGCATCACATCCGGAATTGGTTTATTCATTGCGTTTATCGGATTGAAAAATGCTGGAATCGTAGTGCCAAATGAATCAACGATGGTGACGCTTGGCGATTTGCATCAGCCTGGAACCGTTTTAGCATTAGCAGGCTTATTCATTACCTTGATTTTTATGGCCCGTAATATAAAAGGGGCCATTTTCATTGGCATGATCGTTACGGCAATCATTGGCTACTTTATCGGTTTGCTCAACTTCGATGGGGTCTTATCTGTACCTCCAACACCGGTATTTTTCGATATCGATATTGCTGGGGTCTTCACGAATTCTTTATATTCAATTGTTTTCGCCTTTTTACTTGTGACGATCTTCGATACGACAGGTACCTTGATTGGCGTGACAGAACAGGCAGGACTAACGAAAGATGGGAAAATCCCTCGTGCCAAGAAAGCCTTTTTAGGTGATGCGATTGCGACTACAGTCGGCTCGATGTTTGGTACAAGCCCATCGACTGCCTATGTGGAATCGAGCACGGGAGTGGCCGCAGGCGGACGTACGGGATTAACAGCTACTGTCGTGGCAATCTTGTTTGCTGCATCGATTTTCTTTTCTCCATTGATATCGGCAATTTCTTCCGTTCAAGCAATCACAGCTCCCGTTCTGATCATCGTGGGATGTTTCATGATGGAAGGGCTGGCTAAAGTCAATTGGAAAATTTTTGATGAGGCATTTCCGGCATTTGCGATCATTTTAACGATGCCGCTTACTTCAAGTATATCTACAGGGATTGCAATTGGGTTCATCACATATCCTCTAATGAAGGTATTCAGCGGAAAAGGAAAATCGGTACATCCGCTCATTTATATTTTTGGATTGATATTTTTGGTCCAGCTGATTTTCTTCCCCACTCATTAATAGATGAATGTAAACCAAAAAGACATGCTGTCATTGCAGCGTGTCTTTTTTTGGTTTCAAATTAGTAATATTTGGACATGGTTCACTTCCTGCATTTTCAAACTGCTTCCAATCCATACTACTAGCATAAGGAAATAAAAGGTCGGGATGTGATGATAATGGCAGTTGTATATATCAGGATGAGGAACCGTGTACAAGCAAAGGGAAATCAAACGGTGAGGATAAAAGATATTGCAAGGATAATCGGGCCTGAAGAAGTGATTACCAAAATTGAAGAAATCATATTATTAACGGTCAAGAAGGAAGATAAGAATATTATTGTCATTGATTTAGCTCAAGTTATCATGGCCATCCGCAAGGTGGATCCGACTATTGAAGTGGAAACATTCGGCCCTTCCCAAACGATCATCGAAATCATCCTCTCGAAAAAGAAAATGTCATACCTGACATTCGCCTTAGTTTGGTTTTTGTTATTTGTCGGCGGCGGGATGACAATCATGAATTTTCATGTGGATGTCAGCATGGGGGAAGTGCATCAAAAAATCTTTACTATAATAACGGGAAAAGTGGAAGATAAGCCGTTATTGATCCAAATCCCATATAGCTTCGGCCTTGGTATGGGCATGATTCTATTTTTTAATCATTTCTTTAAAAAACGCTTCAATGAGGAACCTAGTCCGCTCGAGGTTGAAATGTTCAACTATCAGCAGGATTTGGACCGTTATGTAATCATGAATGAAAATAAGGAAAACGTGCGCCACCTTGATGACCGGTAAAATCATCTTCGGAATCTTTGTCGGTTTAGCCGGGGGTTTTGCGACAGGTGCCGGTTTTGTAGCGTTTTTAACTGTACTTGGGGTGATTCCAAGACTGACTCAGCTGACAAAAACAATGAAAATGATACATTACTACGAAGGAGCCATCATTGCCGGAGTTGTCGCAGGAACATGGTTAGGATTACAGGAAACGGAACTTTCCCTTCCGCATTTTCTTTTAATTCCGATCGGTTTGGCTGACGGGATATTTAATGGGATGCTTGCGGCTGCCTTAACTGAAGTCCTGAATGTATTTCCAGTTCTTTCAAAACGAATCGGAATTCAAGAGAAGATCATTTATCTGTTAATGGCACTCGTATTGGGGAAAATAGCCGGATCATTATTCCAATGGATTTATTTTGTCGACTTATAAGTGTAAGACGTAACTATTCCTGATGATGAAAGGTAGGCCCAAGATGGTGACCAAACGAAAAGTGATATTGATTACGGATGGAGATGAGTATGCGAAACGGGCTGTCGAGCATGTAGCCAAGGAAATAGGGGGAAGATGTATCTCCATGTCCCAAGGTAATCCATCACGATATACGGGCTTGGAGTTAGTTGAATTAATAAAAAAGGCAAAGTATGATCCTGTATTGGTCATGTTTGATGATAGCGGTTATATAGGAGAAGGATCAGGCGAACAGGCAATGAAGGTAGTTGCCGGACATCCTGATATTGATGTCCTTGGCGTGATAGCGGTCGCTTCAAAGACTAGAAGGGAAGAATGGACCAAGGTGGATATCTGTATTGACCGTGACGGTAACTTGACACCGAACGGGGTTGATAAATACGGCGCCGAGGAATTTGAACTGGGCAAGATAACAGGAGATACGGTGTATTGCATCGATCAATTACATGTTCCCATAGTAGTTGGGATAGGGGATATCGGAAAAATGTCCCATCAGGACGATTTTAAAAGAGGAGCACCGATAACGAAGCTAGCGGTGGAAATCATATTGGAAAGGAGTGGTCATGATGACTTCAGAAAAACCTCAAAACATGACGCCGATTCCGAGTAGGGTAGCGGAAGTTGACGCATACATGGAAGAGAAAGTAGGTCTAGGCGTCAGCTTTGACTTAGGAGTAAGAAAGATAAAGGTCTTTAGAAAAGATGTGCATATTTACTATATAAACGGGCTGACGGATACAGAGTACATCATTGATATCCTCGATTCTCTCATTCATAACAAAAATGCCGATATCGTGTCTACTAAAGTTTTTGATGTAGTCAAAGACTTGCTCGTACACCAATCCGTTCAGGAAATAAAGACGATGGATGAGCTTGTTGATCAGGTATTATCCGGTTTAATCGTCGTTGTTGTTGATGGTAAGCCAATAGGGCTGGTCGTGGATGTCAGGAGTTATCCAGGTAGACAGCCAGTTGAACCCGATACGGAAAAAGTCGTCCGTGGATCAAGGGATGGTTTTGTCGAGAATATCATCATTAACACAGCGATAACCAGACGAAGAATCCGGGATGAAAGATTACGTTTCGAAATGCTGCATGTAGGGGAACGATCGAAATCGGATATATCCATCGGCTACATAAAAGATATTGCCGATCCGGATTTAATAGAAATCGTTCGTAAGGAATTGAACAGTATCGAGGTTGATGGCATAACGATGTCTGATAAAACGATCGAAGAATTCATCGTAAACCAAAGGTATAACCCATATCCGCTTGTCAGATATACGGAACGGGCTGATGTGGCTGCAACGCATTTGCTTGAGGGCCATGTCCTTATTTATGTGGATACTTCACCGAGTGTCATCATTACCCCGTCCACCCTTTTTCATCACATGCAACACGCTGAGGAGTATCGGCAGGCACCTGCCGTTGGGACCTTGGTGCGCTGGGTCCGGTTTCTCGGGATTTTCGTTTCGTTATTCTTGCTGCCGATTTGGTTATTGTTTTGTTTAGATCCTTCCCTCCTGCCGGAAAAGTTCGAGTATATCGGGCCGAATGAAAAAACGCATATACCCATTGTGTTCCAAATCTTCATTTCCGATATAGGGATAGAATTTTTAAGGATGGCAGCCGTTCATACCCCGACCCCGCTTTCCACGGCAATGGGCTTGGTTGCGGCGGTTTTGATAGGGCAAATAGCGATAGATGTCGGCCTATTTGTTCCTGAAGTGGTTCTCTACGCTTCCGTAGCGACAATCGGTACATTTGTCACTCCGAGTTTAGAATTGGGGGTTGCAAATAAAATTACCCGTTTAGTACTGATAGTGTTGGTCGCTTTATTTAAAGTGCCTGGCTTAGTCATAGGCATCACACTCTATTTGATCATGCTCACTAGTATAAAAACATTAAATACACCTTATTTATGGCCGCTTCTCCCGTTTCAGCCGAAGGCCTTGTCACATATAATATTTAGAAGACCTTATCCAGGATCTATAGAACGTCCGAGCATTGTACATCCCCAGGATCTATATAGGCAGCCGAGAAAATCTAAAGGTTGATGTTGTCGAAAAGTTGTGGTAATTTATTTTTATTCGGATAAAGCGATAAAGTTAGGCTTCACAAAGAGATAAAGCTACTATGACTCTTTGGAGTTTAAACCAATCTGTCTTTCCCTTCGAACTACTAAGCAGTCATAGAGAACAATATTTACATCGGATAATTGATTCGGATGAGGCTTATTCATATAGAGGACCTTTTAGAGCAGGTTTTCTTTATTTGAGGCTGCCTCATTTCATATTAATCTTTAGTTTTAAGTCAGGAAGGTGAGGCTATCATGCATTTGTACGGAACCGGCGGTGTCAATGAACGTGGACATCTGGAGATTGGCGGAGTGGACACGATTGAATTGATCGAACAATTTGGTACACCATTATATGTTTATGATGTAGAGCTAATTCGCGAACGGGCGAGAGGGTTCAAGAGAACTTTTGAGGAATTGGGGATTTCGGCTCAAGTTGCTTACGCAAGTAAGGCCTTTTCTTCGATTGCCATGATCCAGTTGGCTGAGCAAGAGGGACTTTCTCTCGATGTTGTCTCAGCGGGGGAATTATATACGGCAATTAAGGCAAATTTCCCAACAGAACGGATTCACTTCCATGGAAATAACAAAAGTGAAGAAGAGCTACATATGGCTTTGGATCATGACATTGGCTGTATAGTAGTCGATAATTTTTCAGAGTTGACACTGTTGGAAGAAATTTGTACAAACCGTGAACAAAAGGTGAAAATCCTTCTTCGTGTAACACCGGGTATTGAAGCCCATACGCATGATTATATTTTGACAGGGCAAGAAGATTCGAAATTTGGTTTTGATCTTATTAACGGCCAGGCAGAAGCTGCCCTTCGACAAGCGCTTCAAAGTGAGTTTCTGGAAGTTCTTGGATTACACTGCCATATCGGTTCCCAAATCTTTCAAACGACCGGTTTCCTTCTGGCAGCCCAAAAAATTATCGGCAAGCTGAGTGATTGGCACGGTTCGGTAGGGTTTCAACCACAGGTATTGAATCTCGGAGGGGGATTCGGGATTCGGTATACACAAGAAGACGACCCGCTACCGGCGTCTCAATATGTTGAGGAGATCGTTAGGGAAGTGCAGAACCTGATTGCTGATTCTGATTTAGTGATGCCTGAAATCTGGATCGAACCTGGCCGTTCATTGGTCGGAGACGCAGGTGTGACACTGTACAAGGTGGGTTCTGAAAAGGAAGTTCCTAATGTCCGTAAATATATTGCCGTAGATGGGGGCATGAGTGATAATATACGTCCCGCTCTTTACGAAGCTAAATATGATGCCATTCTTGCAAACCGGCCGCTTGACCCTGTGGAAGAGACAGTGTCCATTGCCGGTAAATGCTGTGAAAGCGGAGATATGTTGATTTGGGATTTACCATTGCCAAAAGCCGGCCGCGGTGATGTCTTGGCGGTATTTTGTACAGGGGCATATGGATATTCCATGTCGAATAATTACAATCGCATTCCGAGACCGGCTGTCGTCTTTGCCGAAAATGGAGAAGCTCGGTTGGTCATCAAACGCGAAACTTATGAAGATCTTATTCATTTGGACTTGGCCCTTCATGAAGCGGCAGTCGTCAATAAAGATTAGAAAAAAAGGATGGCATTAGCCATCCTTTCAGTTTGTAAATAAAAGGGCTTTGTAAAACGTAACTTTGCTCAAATGATGTTCCCGAACCAAATAACCAATAGAAATACCTTCAAGACATCAGGAATTGATTCTATCTGAATTTTATATCAAATTTGATTAGAACGGAAGGGACGAGACTCCTGCGGGAAAAGCGCGTTCAAAGGGAGACCCCGCAGGCGCAATAGCGCCAAGGAGGCTCCCGGACCGCCCGCGGAAAGCGAGTGCCTGTAGTGGAACTCAACGGTCAAATTGTACTGTTAAAAAAACTGTAGGTAAACTCGATTTTCATCGAGTTTACCTACAGTCTGAAAGGGATGGCATTGGCCATCCTTTTTTTATTGAATCAGCTGAAAAGTGATTTGATCGCGTCTATTAAACTACTGAACACTTCTTTCAATTTATCCAGAAATGATTGACCCTCTTCGGATTCAAGAAAATTGGAAAGTTTATCTTTAGCTGCAGTCAGCTGATCACCGACAGCGTTCCAATCAATATTCAATTCTTTTAGCTTATTGAATAAATCAATTAAACTTTGTACTTGATCTTCATTTAAGGCGATTCCAAGGTCTTTTGCTGAAGACTCGACAACCTCGCGGACCTCTTCAGTATTGGCTGGTGGATTTGCAGCCATTTCCTCTTTGATTTTCGTAACAAGTGCAGAGGCTTCTTCCGTACCGATTTCATCACCCAATTTTGCTGTTTTCACCATTTCTTCATTCGCTGCCTGTTTCACATCTTCAGGAATCTTCTTGTCGGCAGAGATTTCATAGGCTTTAATGACTCCTGTCAAAGCCGCTGTACCGGAAACGGGTATAGGTGCGGTGACATAAACGGTAGCATCTTTTACTCCTGCAGTAGCCAGTGCATTGATATACATTTCATCGGAAACCCAGTTAATGTTTTTCGACTCCAGTTTAAGACCGGTACCTTTTTCCTCCAAAGTGATCGCAGAGGATGAAATCGCTTTTGTACCGATTAGACGGCTAGCGATATAGTCTCCTAAGTATTCATGTTCCTCCGCATTTGTAACGGTTAAAACCTCAACATCATTTGGTGCTTTCATTTCTGATAAAATCATATTTTTTTGTTCATTTGTCAAATTTTCACCAAGTGTGACGATCATTTCACCAACAGCTGCATCTGCAAAAGCCTTATATGGCAATAATAGACATAATAAAATGGTTATAATGACCCATTTATTCATTTTTTTCATGATAATCCTCCTTAACTTTCCTGCTGAATTGGGAATCTTTCAATAAAAGGGCGGCACTTTAAATCAGATTCATAGTATTTGACGAAACAAAGGCTAAAAAAGATACATATATTCCTGAAAAAAATTTATTAGCCAAAATAACTACGTTCATTTTAACGAAGAAGTTGGGTCTATCTTTGTCTTTTATACCTAAGATGGCACTCTATGAACCTAGATCACTTTACCAATGTAGTAAAATCGAAGCAAGATTGCAAGGATATTTGTCAGATTGTGTTAAGTTATAGTAGAATGAATTCGTTATTTAAATATTTGGACCATTCATAAAGGGAGTATGGGATGAGGAAAAGTAATAAGACTCTTTTACTTATGATGCTTATTATCGCTTTGATGTGGGGAATCGTATACTGGCTGTTTATCGCTTAGCACATAGCCCATTGATAAATCAAGTGCTGAAAGTGATGTTGAAACGAACGGGATTTTTATGTATGATGTAAATGTTATATGTGAGGATTATTATTCAAAGCAAATTAATTGGAAACAGGAAGATAATAAAAACGTTATTTAGTAACGAGGGATATTATGTTGATTAAGTATAAGAAAAGTTATGAGAAGTTTGCCATGGGATTATTATCTTTCATGCCAAATGAAAAAGAGATAAAAACGCTTCGGAATACGATGAAGAATTATGAAACGGATGAAAACCTACAGCTGTTCTTATGGAAAGATGAAGAGATTACGGGCCTGATCGGTATAGAAGTCTCTCCAACCCACATTGAGATACAACATATATCTGTAAATCCATCCTTCCGGAAGCAAGGTATCGGTAAAACGATGGTCAGGGCCATCAAGGAGCAATATCCTGACAAAGAATTAAAAGCAAATGAGTTTACGGAAAGCTTTCTTGACAGGTGTGAAGATTTTTGAATATGAAAGCTTGAATGGAGGACCGCCTTTAAGGGCGGTCCTCCATTCTTGTTTTTCGAAGGGATAGCTGTCGAGCCCTTTCTGAAATGACATCCGAACGGTCACGCATTAGGTGCTTATCAACTATCGATGTATTGGTCATGTCGCTATCCGCACCCCATATGGATCCTTCTTGCGAACACATGGACTGGCATTTTTCGATCAGTCTTTGATCCGATATGGGCAGATTGATGCTTTTATATGGCTTTTGTGATAACATTCGCTCATGGGTATCCTCGAGCAATTTGAACAGTCGTTCTGGATCGAGTCCCAACTTCAGGAGCTCGGCCTTTTTTAGGTGGAGATTTGCCAAGGCTTTAGACAGGGTCCTTGCAGCCCCTTTTTTGTTTCCCCTGCGATCATGATACAGGGCAACCGCAATCTGAATGAGCCCCACCCAATGAGAGTCACGCTCTTTTGGTGCGGTTTCCTTCCAATATTCTTCAAGGATTTCATGACATTCGAAGTAATCCCTCGTTCCATGGAAATGGACAAGGAAAGAAAGGTAGTCTTCCGCGTAAGTCAATAGGAGCACCCCTTTTGTTTGATGGAATCAACTAAAGTATGGCAAAAAGCCATTTTCTTATAGCTTAACATCCGCTATGTATACTCACTAAGTTTAGCATAGAATTTTTTCCTGGAAAATAAAGAAAGCTGATTGCAAGGCAATCAGCTGATTCATCAGTCTTCCATTAACACCAAGAAGCACCGACGATAACTAATAAAATGAACAAAACTACAATAAACGCGAATCCGCCGCCGTTTCCAAAACCACCTGCACCCATAATGAGTACCTCCTTTGTTCTGCTATTCTTACATTTCTAGGTTATGTTGGATTTCAGAATGTGATTGGGCATCGACCCATTTGACGGTAATCCCAAATAAAAACTTTTCTATGGACAGTAAATTATTATTTGGATAAAGGGCGGCAATCCACTATACTTGATTAGTAAAATAAATAGGTCTATATCGGCCAATTAGATTTAAATGAGGTAATTTAATGGGTTATAACATAAAAATTGACGCTTTCGAAGGTCCGATGGATTTACTCCTGCATTTGATCAATCGCCTGGAAATAGACATCTACGATATTCCGATGGCTGATATTACAGATCAATACCTAGGTTACATCCATACGATGCAGCATCTGGAATTGGATGTGGCCAGCGAATATCTGGTGATGGCTGCAACACTGCTTGCCATCAAGAGTAAAATGCTGCTTCCAAAGCATGAAGATGAGCAAATGATTGATGAAGATGGGGAAATATTTGAGGAAGATCCACGGGATGAGCTTGTGGAAAAACTATTAGAATATAAAAAGTATAAAAATGCAGCCGAAGAATTTAAAGGGATGGAAGAAGAAAGAAGCTTGATGTTCAGCAAACCCCCAAGTGATCTATCTGTTTATGTTAAAGAAGCGGAAAGTGATAAACAAGAGTTGAATATAAGTCTATATGATATGTTGGGGGCTCTGCAAAAATTGCTGAGAAGGCAAAAAATTCAAAAGCCGCTTTACACGAAAGTAACGAAACAAGAGATATCGATAGAGAAACGAATGGATGAAATCAAGATTGAGTTACAGTCCATTAAAGGGAAGAAAAGTTTTTTTGAACTGTTTTCGCTCCCGGTCAAGGAGCATATCGTCATCACTTTCATGGCGGTGCTGGAACTGATGAAACTTAATGAAATCATCGTTGAACAAGAAAATAATTTTTCGGAAATCATGATTGCTGCTAAGGAAGGTGTAGAACCAGTTGGAAGTTATTAATTGGAAAGGGATTCTTGAGGCATTATTGTTTGCTGCCGGAGATGAAGGGCTCTCTGTCAAACAAATTGCCTCTGTCCTGGAAATTACGGAATATCAAGCAACGGACATCGTTGAAAGTTTAAAGGAAGAATATGTATCGGATGTACGCGGGATTCAAGTGATCGAAATAGCGGGCGTTTATCAAATGACGACAAAAAAAGAGCACTCGGATTACTTGAAAAGACTAGTCGAAACATCAAGCACTCAAGGCTTATCCCAGGCGGCATTGGAAACACTCGCAATCATTGCTTATAAGCAGCCGATTACTAGAGCTGAAATTGATGAAATACGCGGAGTGAAAACGGAACGCCCCATTCATACACTTGTCACCAAAGTCTTAATTAAAGAGGTTGGACGTGCTGAAGGCTCGGGCCGGGCTTATTTATATGGGACAACAAAAGAGTTTTTGGATTACTTCGGCCTGAATTCCATAGATGAATTACCGCCTCTCGCCGATAATTCGGATGATAGCTTTGAAAGTGGTGAAGCCGATTTGTTTTTTGAAAAATTTCAGCAAACAATCGAATAACATTTTTCTTTGAATTGTGATAATATAGAAAAAAATGAATGCGGGGGGATTGCGGGTGCGAATTGTAGCATGCAATGGATTTGGGCTTGAAAAGGAAAAGTCAAATTCACCTGAGGACTTCTTTAATCGATCCGTTATACAATACATAAAGGATGGAGAAGAAAAGACGCTGAATGTACTGTATCTTCGCTATTTTGATGAGATGGTCACTCTTTGGACCCCATATCCCGCCAATCCCCTATTCAAAAGCCCTAACAGAGATATTTATATGGCTGACATCATCGCCATGGTCTGTCTACTCAAAGACCCGAGCCTGGTTAACCGAAAACGAATATATATAAATGCAGAAAAAGACCTGGCTGGTTATTTCGAAAATATAGATTTTGAAAAATTGGAGAAAGTGTTTATATCTATTGACCAAGCTAAACCATATGATATAGAATCACATGTTGACTATTATATTTAATCTTAATCAATTTGAGGAGGGTTCACGGTTGGGGAATACATTGGTAAAATCTCAGCTTGAGGATGTAAAGGGCTTTTTGGAAACGACAGTGGCTCAACTGGAAGAATTTATAAATGAGACGACCTATTCTAAGCTGCAAGAAGAAAAAAGCGGGGATGAAACCTATTATAAAGGAATCCTTTCAAGTTTAAGAAGAATGCTTGTAAGTTGTGAAGAGGGCCTGGAGGCTTGCCAAATCGTTCTGAAAAATGATGTTTTCAATAAAGCTGCAGCTGAAAAGACGCTTTATAGAGTTTATCATCAATGTATCGAAGAATACTTTTCCCCAAAATCAGATCGGTGGTTTGAGGACAGCAGATCTGCCTATACAGGAAAAAACTCGATTAAATTTCACCAAAGTGTACCTGACAGCATAATATCCATTCTGAAGGCCGTGGAAAGTGGATTCCAGACCATGCGTGAAGAATTGGAGTTTTATGAAACGGATTACCGGACGAAAATGTTGCAGTCAAGATAATGAAACAGCAAGGCTTAATAAGCCTTGCTGTTTTTTTTAGCTATAAATGGAATCTCCGCTTAATCGAAACATAAAATACTTTGATGATTTATGTGCATGGGAATAGGGGGAGGTTGCAAGATGTCTGAGGTAAGAGATTATGCTAAAGAGGTAAGTGATTGGGTTGATGGAGTGATGGAATATCTTGAGAAGATCGATATCACCGATTCGCCGTTGCTGTCAAATATTGAACGGCTTTCCGGGTTGGCTAAGAATATGGATGAGGAAGAAATGGATTATGAGGATATGGTCCTGATTGAAGAAGAGATGGCTCGGGTCTACGAGGAAATTGAAGAACTCGCTAGAGAATTCAATATACAGGAAAGGCAATCAGTGCCGATTGGGAAGCATACGCTACCGCCGTTACCTTATGCCTATGAAGCGTTGGAACCGACGATCTCAAGGGAAATCATGTATCTGCACCATGATAAGCATCATCAAGCATATGTCGATGGTCTGAATAAAGCGGAATTGATGATGAAAAAAGCGAGAGAAACGAATGATTTTTCCTTGTTGAAACATTGGGAAAAGGAAGCAGCTTTTCATGGATCAGGCCATTATCTCCATACGCTGTTCTGGGAAGTGATGATTCCGGGAGGGGGCGGACAGCCAAGGGGGGATTTACTTAAACAGATTGAGAAGGATTTTGGAAGCTTTGCAGCTTTTAAAAGTCATTTTAGTGAGGCTGCCAAACAAGTAGAAGGTGTTGGCTGGGCGATATTAGTCTGGTCTCCGCGTGCGCGGCGGCTAGAAATACTTCAATCGGAATTGCACATGGTTTTGACCCAGTGGGATACGATCCCAATCCTTGTTCTTGATGTATGGGAACATGCTTATTACCTGCAATATAAAAATAATCGGGCAGGCTATGTGGACAAATGGTGGGACGTTGTAAACTGGCCGAAAATAGCCGTAAGGTTCACCGAAGCGAAAAAGCTTATTTGGAAAAAGCAATAACTGATAAAATATAGAAATGTCTTTGGAGAACCAATTACAACTAAACGGGCCGTCAAGGTTCGTTTTTTTTTATTGAAATTTCGAAACAAGAATTTTTTAGGGGGAATATGGGAAAGATATGAAGGGAGACCTGAAAATTTTATTTGAAAGCAACTTATGATTCTCATTTGGATATTATAATTAGATTGAAAAGGAGAGGAAATCATCTCACGAAATAATGAGCATTTGTCTTATTTGTATCCTAGAAATAATATTGGAAATGTGTTGAAAATGCTAATTTGAAGTACTATGGGATTTTAAAAATAATTAATTTATATTAATATAAAAACTGTGACCAATTTGTGAACTTAAAAATTATTAAGGTATATTTATTGACTAGTTTCTATTTAATAATTATTATAAACAGGAGCAGATAAAAAAATAGCTATTGGAGGAATTTATTATGTCATTGATCAATAAACAAGTTGAAGATTTTAAAGTACAAGCTTACCATGCAGGAGAATTCAAAGAAGTTACACTTGAAGATGTTAAAGGGAAATGGGCAGTATTCTTTTTCTACCCAGCTGACTTCTCTTTCGTATGTCCAACTGAATTAGCCGATCTTCAAGATAACTATGAAACATTCAAGGAAATTGGTTGTGAAGTTTACTCAGTTTCAACAGATACTCATTTCAGCCACAAAGGATGGGCTGATGCTACTGATACAATCGGAAAAATCCAATATCCAATGTTAGCTGACCCAGCAAACGTTTTATCCCGTCAATTCGGTGTATTGATTGAAGAAGATGGTTTGGCTCTACGTGGAACTTTCATCGTAAATCCAGAAGGACAAATTAAAGCATACGAAGTCAATGATTTAGGAATTGGCCGTAATGCAGAAGAACTTGTAAGAAAAGTTCAAGCTGCACAATTCGTAGCGGAACATGGAGATAAAGTTTGCCCTGCAAAATGGACTCCAGGTGAAGATACTCTTGAACCAAGCCTAGACCTTGTAGGTAAACTTTAATTTTTAATGGGAGGGTCCATTTCTACTGGTAATGGACATACCCAGCATTGTTTACGATTACTGGACAAATCGTCCGACATGATCTAATGACAAAAGGCACTTACCTAAAATAAGTGCCTTTTGTTTTTCAAAATAATCAGTTTAGCACGTTATAATCATTCAGCAAGGAGCACAAAAGATGAAAAAAATATATGATTTATTAATTATTGGTGGCGGTCCTGCAGGCCTCTCAGCAGGTGTTTATGCAGGAAGAGCTAAGTTAAAAACAATAATCCTAGAAAAAGGAACTGGCGGCGGACAAGCTGCAACTACGTCGGAAATAGCCAATTATCCTGGTATCCGTCATATATCGGGCCCTAGGTTAGTTGAAGAAATGAAGCTTCAAAACGAAGATTTTGGCGTTGAGTTCGCCAAAGCCGATGTAACGGGCGTGGATTTCTCCGGTGAGGTGAAAGTCGTTAAAACCCTTGGCGGGGACTACCATGCACGCGCCGTCATCATTGCAACGGGTGCTTCTCCAAGAACGCTAGGATTTCCAGGTGAAGAGGAATTCACTGGCCGCGGTGTAGCGTATTGTTCAACATGTGATGGTGAATTCTTTGAAGGGTTGGAAGTTTTCGTTATCGGCGCAGGATATGCAGCCGCTGAAGAAGCGATATTCCTGACACGTTTTGCTACAAAAGTGACAATCATCGCCCGTGAATCAAGCTTCTCGTGTGCCCCGTCCATTGTTGATAAAGTAATGGCAAATGATAAGATTGAAGTGAAATTCAATACGGAAATCTTAGGGGTTCATGGAGACGGGATGATTCAAAGTGCACGTTTCATCAATAACGTTACCAAAGAAGAATTTGAATATAAGGCGAAGGAAGAAGACAATACATTTGGCGTATTCGTTTTCATAGGTTACGAGCCGAAAACAGAGATATTCAAGGGCCATATCGAAATGGATGATGCTGGTTACATTTTAACCGATGATGATATGAAGACTAATGTGAATGGTGTCTATGCGGCGGGCGACCTAAGGCCAAAATCCTTGCGCCAGATTATCACAGCAGTATCCGATGGAGCGATTGCAGCAACGGATGCCGGCAAATATATTGAGGAAGAAAAAGATCGCCTGGGAATCAAGGATGAACCTGAAGTTGAAAAACCGGCGAAAAAAGAACAGGCAGCTGTCCCAGCAGGCAAGAGCGCTTTATTAAGTGATGCGTTACGTGGCCAATTAAAGGGAATCTTCGGTAAGATGGAGAGCGGCGTTACTATGGTGTCCATTGTCGATGAAAGTTTGCCAAAATCAGTAGAATTGCGAGACTTCCTGTTGGATGTTGCGGAATTAGGAGATAAGCTTCATCTTGAGTTATACAACAAAGGGGAAAATGCGGAAATCGAAGAAAAAATCAATGCGGATAAGTTCCCTGTCGTTGCCCTCTTAAATTCAAATGGTGAATACAGTGGCGTCAAATTCCACGGTGTACCAGGCGGCCATGAGTTGAATTCCTTCATTTTGGCCATCTATAACCTGGCTGGACCTGGTCAAGCATTGGATTCAGCCGTATTGAATTCAATTAAGGGAATCAGTAAAAAAGCGAACATTAAGGTCATGGTTTCATTGTCATGTCACTACTGTCCAGACGTTGTTGTGGGTGCACAGCGCATAGCGATTGAAAACCCTAACGTTGAAGCTGAAATGGTCGATATAAGCAATTTCCAGGAAATCAAGAAGAAATATAAAGTCATGAGCGTGCCGGCCATGATCATCAATGATGAAGAAGTCGTATTCGGAGCTAAGAAAATTGATGAAATCGCTGCATTATTAGTATAATAGAACACTAAATCGATAGGGGCCCCTATCGATTTTTTTTATGGGAATTCTCCCTTGAAATCAGTGGATATCAGGAATGTTTAGATTCTTTTATTCATAACCCTTGTCCCTTTGCATAAACTTGTACAAAAACAAGTAAAGAGACGAGGGGGCACTCATGCGTTTTCTATATAAAGGGTTATCGAGTTTATGTATCGTCATTCTCCTGTTGTCTTTTATGGCACCTGTACAAAGCGTCAATGCAAATGTATCCGTAAGTGCCCATAGCGCGATTTTAATGGATGAGGATAGCGGAAGGGTCATTTATGAAGTGAATGCTCATGAAAAGAATCGCATAGCAAGCATTACGAAAATAATGACGGCTATCTTGGCTATTGAATCGGGACAAATGGATGAGACAGTGAAAGTGAGCAGCAATGCTGTCGGGACGGAGGGATCTTCCCTTTACTTAAAAGAAGGAGAAAAAATTAAGCTCGAAGATTTGGTATATGGCTTGATGCTTCGTTCAGGTAATGATGCAGCAGTGGCAATCAGCGAAAAGGTTGGCGGAAGCCTGGATGGATTCGTCTGGATGATGAATCAAAAGGCGGAAGAAATAGGGATGAAAAATACCCATTTTTCAAATCCACATGGTTTGGATAATACGAAGAACCATTATTCAACCGCCTATGATATGGCCATTCTCACTCGTTATGCCATGCAAAATGAAACGTATGTGAAGATTGCCGGCACAAAGGAACACAGGGCACCTAATTCCACAGAACAATGGGATTATGTTTGGAAGAACAAAAATCGCCTTCTTACACAATTATATGAGTATTGCACAGGGGGGAAAACAGGGTATACGAAACTAGCAAAACGTACCTTGGTCACGACGGCAACAAAAAACGAGCATGACCTGATTGCTGTGACATTGAATGGTCCGGATGATTGGAATGATCATATTCACATGTACGAATCCGCCTTTAAGGATTATAAGCCAACAGAAATTTTACCCGCAGGCATGGTGGAAAACATGGAAAATAAAATATATAAAGGACATGTCTACATTAAAAATGATTTTTCGTACCCACTGACAAACGAAGAGAGAGAATTGGTCAAAGTGAAAATGAAATTGCTGAAGCCCCAGAAGGCTTGGGATGATAAAAGGAAAATCCCGGAAGTGGTCGGCAGAGCATCCATCTATCTTGATGGGAAGAAAATAGGCACTCGCTCAATTTTTTATGGAGAAGCAAAAGAAAGCTTCAAGCAACAATCATTCCAATCTTCATGGGCTGAAGTATTTGAAGCGGTATTGGGAATCGGACGCAATGGTTAATTACATTTGGGTCGGGATGTTCGTGATCGGTATCGTCTTTGGCATGATTAATGGAACGATGGATCAGGTGAATGAAGCTCTATTTGTCAGCGCAAAGGAAGCGGTCACCCTTTGCCTGGGACTGATGAGCATACTTGTCTTTTGGCTGGGTTTGATGAAAATAGCGGAGGAATCGGGGCTGTTAGATAAACTATCCAACTTGTTCAAGCCGTTCATGAGATGGCTATTCCCTGAAGTGCCTCCTAATCATCCAGCAATGGGGTATATACTTTCCAATATGATGGCAAACACATTCGGATTGGGGAATGCGGCTACGCCTCTTGGTATAAAAGCCATGGAACAGCTTAAGAAACTAAATGGAGGAAAAGCAACGGTCAGCCGCTCGATGGTCACTTTTTTAGCAATCAATACCTCAAGCGTAACGTTGATTCCAACCACTGTCATTGCGATCCGCATGAACTACGATGCCCACTCCCCGACGGACATCGTATTTCCGACCATAATAGCAACGGCCATTTCTGCCGTTGGGGGAATCGCGATAGATCGATATTTTTATTACAGGAGAAAAAGGAGCGGGAGGGAATAGGATGTTGCACTGGATGACTACCATTTCAATTTGGATGATACCGGTTTTGATCCTCGGTATATTACTGTATGGCACATTGAAAAGAGTTCCCACCTATGAGACCTTCGTTGAGGGGGGGAAAGAAGGAATCAGCATGTCCTTTTCCCTCATCCCTTTCCTGGTGGGGATGCTTGTGGCAATTTCAGTATTTAGGGCATCAGGGGCCTTGGATTTCATTGTACAATCACTGCATCCCTTGCTTTCCCTTCTTCATTTTCCGTCTGAGGTTTTACCCCTTGCGATTATTAGACCAATATCCGGAACAGCAGCTTTAGGAATCACCAGCGACCTGATATCGGTTTATGGACCGGATTCCTTTGTTGGCCGCTTGGCTGCCACGATTCAGGGAAGTACAGATACCACCTTCTATGTATTGACCGTTTATTTTGGAGCCGTCGGAATCAAAAAAATGGGTGATGCCCTTAAGGTCGGCCTTTTGGCAGACTTGATTGGAATCATAGCTGCCGTTATTGTCGTCACACTGGTTTTCGGTATGAATTAAAAGGTAGGGAAATGGACGATTCCATTTCTTTTTTTTGTCTTTTTTCTTAAAAGCAGCCCTCCATTATTAAGGTGTATTCAAACTTTCATCAAAAGAAACATTTTTTTGTATGGAAAAATAAGCTATGTTACACTCATTATGGAAACCAACCCATTTAACCGTCCCATTATTGGTGTAATAATAAAAGAAAAGCTCTTAATCGCGAAAAACCTTTTGTTTTTGCCTCTCAATATGTAATAATTGTATGATTGTGTATGTATAGACAATAACAAACGAATGATTATACTATGGGGTGAAGATAGATGGAACGATTACAAAAGGTGATAGCACATGCTGGACTGGCTTCCCGCCGTAAAGCAGAAGAGTTGATTTTAGAAGGTAAGGTAAAAGTGAACGGCAAAGTAGTGAAGGAATTAGGTGTGAAAGTGGGGCCTAATGATAAGGTTGAGGTTAATGAAGTCCCGCTTGAAAAAGAAGCTCCGGTTTATTTCCTATTCTATAAACCGCGCGGCGTCATTTCGGCCGTTTCCGATGATAAGAACAGAAAAGTCGTAACGGACTTTTTCCCTTACATCAATGAACGGATTTATCCAGTTGGCCGCTTGGATTACGATACTTCGGGCTTGTTGATTTTAACCAATGACGGGGAATTTGCAAACACGTTAATGCATCCGAAGCATGAAGTGGATAAAGTGTATGTGGCGAAAGTTAAAGGGATGCCTTTGCGTGAAAGCTTGAAAAAGCTGGATAAGGGTATCAAGTTGGAGGATGGCAAGACTGCTCCGGCCAAGACAAGGGTATTGTCTACCGACAAGAAAAAGGAAACGGCCATAGTTGAAATCACAATACATGAAGGCAGGAATAGGCAAGTCCGCCGGATGTTCGAAGCAATTGGCCATCCCGTCATTAAATTGAAGAGGGAACAATATGGTTTCTTGACCTTAGACGGTTTAACTGCAGGGGATTCCCGGGAGCTGACTCCACATGAAGTTAAATTAATGCGGACTTTAGCAACGACCGAGCCTAAACAGCGGAGAATGTAAGCTAGTATTTTTCCTGTATTGATAGGTTGAAACCACTACCCCTACTCTTCCCCTGGAAGAAATGGGTGGTGGAAAACAACCTGTAAATACCTTTTCCTTCATGAATCGGGAAAGAATGTCACAAAACCTTCAGAAATGTAAATATAAAGGACATGGCGTTAAATGGTATAATGGTATGGTTAAATTTAGTGTGGCCTTAGGAGGATCTCTATGGATAAAAAGAAGCGACGCCTCATTAGCAGAACCATCATTCTCCTGCTTTTAGGTGCAGCTTTAGTGTTTGCCCTTTATACGAACTTCACTAAAGATAAGAATGAAAGCCTGAGAAAAGGATCCGATGCACCCAATTTCGTCTTGACTGATATGGAAGGTAAAGAGCATAAACTTTCAGATTACAAGGGAAAAGGCGTCTTCCTGAACTTTTGGGGTACATATTGCAAGCCGTGTGAATATGAAATGCCTTATATGGAAAATCAATATAAAAAATTTAAAGACCAGGGCGTTGAGATATTGGCCGTTAACGTCGGGGAATCTGACTATGCTGTCAATAATTTCATTACAAAGCATGATCTTACCTTTCCTGTCATGATCGATAAAGGTAGGGAAGTGGAAAATGCTTACCGCGTGGATATATTGCCTGTCTCCTTTTTGGTTGATAAAGAGGGGAAAGTGATAGATATCATCACCGGAGCTTTGACAGAAGAGAGCATCCAAAAGCATATGGAGAGAATTAAACCATAATATTGGGGAGTTTTTGACATGAAAGAAGTAAAATGCGATTGTGGTCATGTAAATCCGTTTGGCACAAAGATATGCGGGAAATGCGGAATGGTGCTTGGTAACGAAAAAGAGAACAAGCTTATTGATATGAGATATGAAGGAAGTGCCAGGCGTTCACAAACATATAAAAAAACGATCATCGATAAAATATGGAATTTCTTTTCTTCCGTTAAGGTCGGGGTGACGCTCATTGTCATTGCTTTGATCGCTTCAGCTATCGGGACGATTTTACCCCAGGAAATGTACATCCCTTCAACCGCGACGCCTGCAGAGCATTATGAACTGGAATATGGCTGGTTCGGAAGGGTGTATTATGAACTCGGGTTTCATAACTTGTATAGTTCATGGTGGTATTTGATTATCATAGGCATGCTGGGCATATCGCTATTGATTGCCAGTATCGACCGGTTCTTTCCGTTATATCGATCGTTAAAAAAGCAAGGGGTTACACGTCATGACGGTTTCATGAAACGTCAGCGGATTTATGGGGTGACAAAGCTTGAAGAACAAGATATAAACCTTGAAGAAGTAAAGGATAGACTAAAAAGGCAGCGTTATCATATACGAGAGGAAAACGGTCATATACTTGCCGAAAAAGGTCGTTTTTCACGCTGGGGACCCTATGTCAATCATATTGGACTTATCATTTTCTTAATTGGAGCATTATTGCGTTCCGTCCCTGGGATGTATATCGACAAAGTACTTTGGCTGCGTGAAGGCGAGAGGAAAGAAATCCCCGGTACAAATGGTGAATACTATCTTCAGAATAATGAATTTACCTTAGAGGTGTATGACAAAGAGAGTGAAGAAGATAAGCAGTACAGTGCTGCAATTGATAAAACCGGTACGATCGCAAAAACATATCAATCCGATGTTACGCTCTATGAGCGCAAGGGAGAAACCTTACCAGGGGAAAAAGTGGACCTTGATAAGCTTAAAGATTATAAAATCAAAGTCAATGAACCTCTGAAACATGATCATTATGCCCTCTACCAAGTAGACTATAAATTGGATGAGCTCAGTACGATGGCTTTTAATTTGATAAATAAAAAAACCGAAGAGAAATATGGAAGCTTAAAGGTTGATTTGAACAACCCTCAAAAGAAATACGAGTTGAAAGAAGGATATTCCGTTGACTTGATCAGTTACTTCCCTGATTTCGAGTTCGATGAAAAAGGCGAACCTAGAACGATATCGAAGATTCCGAATAATCCAGCATTTATCTTTAAGATGCATACTCCGGATAAGCCAGAGGGTGAAGTCAGTTTCGTAGCGATTAAGGAGACTGTGGAGCCTTTAGGGGAAAACACTTATAAAATGGCTTTTAATGGTGTGGAAACCCAAGATGTCACGGCTTTGACCGTCAGGAAGGATTTAACGCTTTGGATTCTATTCACGGGTGGAATCATCTTCATGATCGGCGTTGTCCAAGGGTCTTATTGGAATCACCGGCGTATATGGATTAAAAGGAAAGATGATGAGATACTTTTGGCCGGCCATACAAACAAAAACTGGCACGGCATTAAAAGAGATATAAAACAAGCAATAGAATCAACATCACTTTCCGAACCAATGGATCAACTTGAAGAGGAGAAATCTTCTAGTAAGGGGGAAGTTTTAAATGGCTGAATTAAGCAGTAACCTTTTATATGCAGCTTTCATTTTATATCTGATCGCTACCTTTTTATTCGGGGGATCGATCAAGGATAAACGCGGTGCGGAGGAAAAAGAACAAAACAAATGGGCAAAACTGGGCATTTTCGTCACCATTCTCGGGTTTGCAGCGCAAATTGGGTATTTCATCACCAGATGGATTGCTGCCGGACATGCCCCGGTAAGTAACTTGTTTGAATTTACGACCTTTTTCGGAATGATGCTGGTCGGTGCTTTCATATTAATTTATTTTCTTTATAAAACACCTGCCCTTGGGCTATTCGCTTTACCGATTGCATTATTGATAATCGCTTATGCAAGTATGTTCCCTACAGAGATTTCGCCACTCATTCCTGCTTTGCAGAGCGATTGGCTCCATATTCATGTAACGACCGCAGCGGCAGGACAGTCGATCCTTGCCATAAGTTTCGTTACTGCCATCATTTATTTAATCAAATTCGTTGATCAGACACAAGCAAGCAAAAGAACGTTCTGGCTTGAAGTCATCATGTTCACATTAGTCTGCACCATCGGTTTCGTCATCATCACTTCTTCTTTTGCTGCCATGGATTATAAGGCGAATTTTGATTGGGTCGATAAAAAAGGTGCCGAAGTCAAACAGGAATTCAACCTGCCGGCATTGGTAGGTCCCAATGAAGGGAAACTCATTGAGACGGATCGATTTGAACCGCTGGTGGACATGCCTGCACTGATCAATGCCAAGAAACTGAATACCGTTCTTTGGTCATTCGGTATGGGACTCGTCCTGTATGGTTTAATAAGGTTGATTGCTCGCAAAAGAGTGGCAGCACTGATTAAACCGATCGTTAAAAATGTGAATTTGAATTTATTGGACGAGATTAGTTATCGTTCGGTCCTTATTGGTTTTCCAATCTTTACACTCGGTGCCCTCATTTTTGCAATGATCTGGGCTCAAGTGGCCTGGACACGATTCTGGGGCTGGGATCCGAAAGAGGTCTGGGCACTGGTTACTTGGTTGTTTTATGCAGCTTTCTTGCATTTGCGGATGTCTAAAGGGTGGCAAGGGGAAAAATCGGCTTGGCTTGCCGTCATCGGTTTTGCCATCATCATGTTTAACCTGATATTCGTCAATCTTGTTATTGCTGGTTTGCATTCATATGCTTGATTCTGTATTGTAATAATTAGATGAAGGGGGTCTTTTGATAGAAACGTCGAGGAGTTGGCTTATCGATTTTTCTAGAGAATGATCCCTTTTTCCTTTCATCCCTTTTAATAAGAGTATTTTGGTGAAAAAGCAATTATCCATTCTTAATGAGCGGTCGGAGTCTTTTTTGTGACAAAATGGTGAAAGGTTCATGGAAGCCACTCGAAAATGGCTCTTTATCGTACTTTATAAGGAAAAAGTATTAGTCATGGAAGTATTCATTTTGTAGAATATATGATAGGAGGCTGATTACATAATGTATAACGCTATTAAAATTCTCGTGGTGGATGATGAGGAAAGAATCCGCCGGCTGCTAAAGATGTATTTGGAAAGAGAAGAATACATAATCGATGAAGCTGAAAATGGAGATATGGCTTTAACAAAAGCCCTTGAAAATGATTATGATTTGATTTTATTGGATATTATGATGCCTGGGAAAGATGGAATCGAAGTTTGCCGTGAATTAAGGGAAAAGAAAACGACTCCAATTATCATGCTGACGGCTAAAGGGGAAGAAGTGAACCGCGTTCAAGGATTTGAAGTGGGGACCGATGATTATATCGTAAAGCCGTTCAGTCCCCGTGAAGTCGTGTTAAGGGTTAAAGCTTTATTGCGTCGCTCATCAAGCACAGGTTACATGCAGACGGAAACGACGGCAAAAGATGTGATCGTCTTCTCACATCTAACAATAGACAATGATGCCCACCGTGTACTTGCTGATAACAAAGAGGTTTCATTAACACCGAAAGAATATGAATTGTTATATTTCTTGGCGAAATCCCCAGATAAGGTTTTTGACCGGGAGCAATTGTTAAAAGAAGTATGGCACTATGAATTCTTTGGAGATCTTCGAACTGTAGACACGCATGTTAAACGCTTGCGTGAAAAATTAAACCGTATATCCGAAAACGCAGCCAAGATGATTGTGACCGTTTGGGGTGTAGGTTACAAGTTCGAAGTCATTAATGACTGATGCTATGGGGCAGTGTTGTAGGGAAGCTATGGGCAACGATCCTATTGCTCGTGTCGTTTGTATTAATTGTTTTAACCGTTCTGCTGGTCGAATTCTTTGAGAATTTCCAAATTGAAAATATTGAAAATGATTTAACCAAAACGGCTGAACAAATCATTAAGGTGACCAATGAACATCAGGGATCCAGCAATGAGGTATTACAAATAGCTTCGGAATTAATAGGCAATGAAACGAAAATGATCATTCTTAATGATGACAAAATGGTATTCTCATCCATCGGTGGAGATAATGAGTTTGAAATTACGCCGGAACTCATTAAAAATGACCCCGAATTGCTCAAGGTTTTTACGGAAAGAAAGACTGTAAAAAAGGAAATGGCGCTATCCGAAGATGCGGGAAACGAGGGCTTATCCGCAATCGTGGTAGGCATTCCGCTTGAATTGAATGGGGAACAGGATGAAGTGTTCCTATTTCAATCGTTGGAGTCCATGGAAGAAACCACAAAATCCACTACACAGTTCATTTTATTGGCAGCAGGCATCGCCATTATTTTGACAACGATTTTTGCTTTCTTTTTATCTACAAGAATCAATGCTCCATTGGTGAAGATGAGGGAAGCCGCCCTAGCGATTGCCCGGGGGAAATTTGATACAAAGGTTCCAATACTGACTCAAGATGAAATCGGTGAGCTGGCCATAGCGTTTAATCAGATGAGGAAGCAACTGAAATTCAATATGAATGCACTTAGTCAGGAAAAGGAACATCTCTCAAGCATTCTTAGCAGTATGGCAGATGGGGTCATCACCTTCAATAAAGACGGCACAATTCTTGAAACGAATCCGCCAGCGGAAAGGTTTCTGCAATCCTGGTATTTTGAAAAGGGCTATAACCGGGAAGATAATGTGAATGTTCCTTTGGTTTTGATGAATCTTTTTGATGAATCAGAGTCCTTCGATAAGGAACAAGTCGGTGAAATTACCTTGCAGGGCCGTAATTGGGGATTGATTGTCAGTCCGCTATATACAAATGGCGACAATATTCGGGGAGCGGTGGCCATCATAAGGGATATGAGTGATGAAAGACGGATGGACAAACTCAGGACTGATTTCATAGCGAATGTTTCCCATGAGTTAAGGACCCCGATTTCAATGTTGCAAGGATATAGTGAAGCGATTGTAGATGACATTGCGGGCAGTGAAGAAGAAAAGGTGGAAATGGCCCGCATCATCTATGATGAATCTTTGAGAATGGGACGTTTAGTCAATGATCTTCTCGATCTAGCTAAATTGGAATCGGGTAAAATGAATCTTAGCTATGAATGTGTACCTATTTCTCCATATTTAAAGAGGATTACAAGTAAGTTTTCTGGGCTGGCTAAAGAAAAAGGGATTACCATATCAGCCAGCCTGCAAGACGATCAGATTCAATGGCACTTCGATCCGGACCGTATTGAACAGGTTTTGACCAATTTAATTGATAATGCGATTCGTCATACTCCCCCAGGAGGTAACATTGATGTCATTCAGAGGACAAGTGATCGAAGGGGACTGATCATTGATGTGAGGGACTCTGGATCTGGAATTCCCGAAGAAGATCTGCCATTTGTATTCGAGAGGTTTTATAAAGCGGATAAAGCAAGGACCCGCGGCCGTTCGGGTACCGGATTGGGTTTGGCAATCGTAAAAAATATAATCAATGCCCATGATGGCTACATTTCGGTAAACAGTTTACCTAATAAAGGGACGACGTTCAGTATCATTTTGCCTCGAATTATGGAAAACGCTGAATGAATGACAGGTGGATCGCCAGATAATCTTGTTTCATAAAGAACTGCGAAGACAAAGGCAAGTGGATTTCTTTCCAACTTGTCTTTGTTTTTTTAGGAAACAAATAAGAAGTCCCTGATATGTGGAAATTAACGGAATTTTATAATAAGATTAAAGCCGAAGTATGTAACTTTTGTTTAAGATTTACGACTATATTTATGAACGGATGTGGGGAAATGATGGATTCCGTTTTCCACGATCTTTATGAAAAATATCATCAGGAAATATATCAATTCATTTTTTATATGACTAAAAATCGAGAAACCGCCGAAGACCTTGTTCAGGAGGTCTATATCCGGGTGATGAAGGCCTATGAACGCTTCGAAGGAAAAAGCAGTGAAAAAACGTGGATGTATTCGATTGCAAGAAATGTGACGATTGATCACTTTCGGAAACAAAAAGGGTGGAAAGACAAAATCTTTCCTAATTTTGATTGGGATAGGCAATTGCTAAAAGATGAAGAGCCCATTCCCGAGGAAGTGGCTATCAAGAACGATGAAATCCAAGATATTTACCAATGCTTAAACCGGTGTACCACGAATCAAAGATCCGTGATCATTTTACGATATATTCAGGGATTGTCCATTACGGAAACTGCTGAAGTATTGAATTGGAGTGAAAGTAAGGTAAAAACGACCCAGCACCGAGCTTTGAAGGCCATTAAAAAGTTGATGGAAGATTTATCAGGAAAGGAGGGCCACCGCATTGAGGAGATCCCGTTGGAAAGAAAGCGAAATTGAAGACATGCTGCGCGAGCTTCCGAAATTAAAAGATGAACGAACCAAGGCAGAGGTGTATGCGAGAATACATGATAAAAAGAAAAAGAAACACTGGATACCTCTATTCGCGGGTGTTGCCTCCTTATTCTTGATGGTTGTTTTGGCATCATCGTTCATTATTGAAATAAAAGGAACGACAAGTCGAGAAGACAGCGGCAGCAGTGGGAAATTATCTCTATCTGAAAGTAAGGAAATGGCAGATCTTGAACGGAAGGATACAAGTAACCAAGAAAAGCCCTCAGAAGATAAACAGGAAGCTCAAGAGTTTTCGAGTAACCAAGCGAAAATCGAATCCAAAGACAAGTTTTCAGAAATGGAACCGCGAAAAGGGGAAAAGGAAAAAACATTTGAACAAGCGATCTATCAGGATGACCTTAAAAATGCCTCGATCATTACGATGGGTGTCCCAGATGATCAAATGAATTTCATCGTTCCCATTTCAATTAAACTTAAACATCATGATGAAAGTGATACACTGAATCAGTTAGTTAAACAAATGTCCGATATCGATGAAGCGCAATATGGGCTATCTGACTATTTTCCGCTTGATATAAAGATTAGCCAAGGAAACGATATAAACACTGCCCATATTGATTTTCCAGAAAAAAGCCAACTGTTGGCTGAAGATACACTTTTTCTCCATTCGATGGAAGAAACGCTTTCCTATAACAATATAGAGAAAATGACATTTTCCACAGAAGGTAAGCAAGGTGCCAGGTTTGCACATGCGGGATATTTAAAGGAGATGGATATACCTCATCAAAAAAAACGCACATACCTTCTTTATCAAAGGGAAGAGTCTTCTCCAAGTTTCCTTGTTCCAAGCAATATGGGTTATCGGGACTTTGAGGAGGCGCTGCAAGCCGGAAAAGGGGAGGCGGACATCGAGGGAATTTCACCTGCAATCCCCCATGACCTGAAATGGGAAAGGATAAGCTCTAATGGAGATCTTGTGATCATTCATCTATCAGATCAAGCTGTTATTGAAAATAGTGAGGAAACCCTTCAAGCTTTAGAAGCCATACTCTTCATAGCTAAGGATTTTGGTTTTGTAAAAGTGAAGTTTGAAAATGCTCCTATTGAAGAGGTGGGCCAGTTGAATTTAACTGAAGACATATTGGTGCCAGAAGCACCGAACCAAGTGAATTGAATGCATTAACAGAAAAAAGTGCCCGCGCTGCGGGGCACTTTTTTCTTCTTATAATGAAATACGGGCCATGAACGTAATTTCCTCTGTTTCCATTAAAAACTGTTTCATGTTGTCTTCTAATGGTAAATCGAAGCTCAAAACCATGATGGCTTCACCGCCAGCTTCTTTTCGGCCAACCTGCATGGTGGCGATATTCACTCCGTGATCACCCAGGATCTTACCTACGTTACCGATTACACCGGGTTTATCGGTATGCTGGATATAAAGTAAATTCGATTCGGGATGAAAGTCGATTTTGAAACCATTCAAACTTACAATTCGAGAACCATAGTTTTCGATATAGGTCCCACTTATTGTTAATTCTCGGTTGTCACCTTTTACTTTAAGGCTGATCAAATTCGAATAGCCTAAAGAGTCCGTAGAGATTTTTTCGCCAATGGTTATGCCACGCTCTTTTGCGATCAACAAGGCATTCACTTCATTGACTGATGCATCCACTCTTGATCTTAAAAAGCCGGAGATTAGACTTTTTGTAAGAATCGCGGTATCGAAATCCAAAGATTCTCCTGCATATGTAACGGAGATTTCCTGAATTCCTTCATTCATGCACTGGGAAGCAATAGATCCCATTTGCTGAACGAGTTGATGGAATGGCTGTACCTTTTCAAACACTTCTTTAGATATGGCTGGAAGATTGATTGAACTTGAGACTGGATTTCCTTCGAAATAGGTCAATACTTCTTGGGCAACCTGTACGGCGACATTTAATTGGGCTTCTTTCGTGGAAGCGCCTAGATGCGGTGTAGCAATGACGCTGTCCAGTTCCAGCAGTTTATGGCCAAGTGGGGGTTCTTCGACGAAAACGTCCAGTGCCGCCCCTGCAACATGCCCTTCAACTAACATTTCATATAAATCATCTTCGTCTAGAATTCCACCACGGGCGCAGTTCAGTACATAAACCCCTTTTTTACAGGTAAGCAGTTTTTCTTTATTAATTAATCCTCTAGTTTCATTCGTTAGTGGTGTATGGACAGTAATGATGTCTGCTTTAGGAAGCAATTCATCCAATGGCAGGGCCGTTACGGACATTTTCTTTGCACGATCTACAGTCAGGAACGGGTCATAGACAATGACATCCATTCCAAACACTTTAGCACGTTTGGCAATTTCCCCTCCAATGCGTCCAAAGCCAACTATGCCTAATGTTTTACCACGAAGTTCAGTTCCCGTATATGAAGAACGTTTCCACTCCCCATTTTTCAATGAAGCATAAGCTTGCGGAATGTGGCGCAATAATGAAGCCATCATCGCGAATGTATGTTCAGCTGTTGAAATGGTGTTGCCGTCAGGTGCATTAACCACGACAATCCCGCGTTTTGTCGCTGCGGGGATGTCTATGTTATCAACACCGACACCAGCGCGTGCTATAATTTTTAACTGCGGCATACGGTTCATTAAATCTTCCGAAACCTTTGTTGCACTTCTCACAAGAATTGCATCGATCTGATCAAGTTCGTTTGCAGCTTCCTCTACGGTCTTCTGAATGAGATGAATATTGGATGCCTCTGAAAGCGGTCCGAGTCCTTCTGGTTTAATGGCGTCTGCTACTAAAATCCGATACACGTCTAAACACCTTCCTAAGGAAAAAATTATCTTAAATTTCAGTTAATTTTACAATTGAAATGCTGATAATGTCAATTTGGCTTATCTGAATGAAAGCGCTTAAACAAATGATTTTCATCTGATCATCCGTTTAATGCGGCGATATAAATAGCTTCGTCTCCTTTTGCGAAAAATTTTCGAATTGTCATATTGTAAATCCGCCATTTGTTTTAAGCCGTTCACTGCGACGATCGATATTCATCCTACATGCATCAAATGAGAAAAAATGCTATCAAAAAAAAGGTATTTCAGATATAATGGGAAGTATAAAAAATTTTATAGGTCTATCTTCGGGGCGGGGCGCAATTCCCCACCGGCGGTG
>NZ_JVPL01000085.1:0-14233 GCF_001054655.1 Bacillus sp. 220_BSPC | reverse complement strand
CCTTGGACGCGCTTTTCCCGCAGGAGTCTCGTACCTTCCGTTCCAATCAAATTTGTTTAAAAATTCAGATGGAAACCCTTTGTCTACAAACTTGTTTACAATTACCTTTTCCAAATTTAAGCTTACTTGAAATATTGTCTTGAGGCTGTTACACTGTAACCGTTTGTTCTGCAATACTGAAAAATAACGTTTAAAGTGTAAATTTAATTAACTATTTTCAGGTTTCCAAGATGAAAAGCGTCTTTCAATAATGCCTAATAATGAAGTAAGAATGATTCCCGTAATCGTAATGACCAACACGCCAACAAACATGCGATCTGTTTGTAGATTTTGACCATTGCTTGTCAATTGGTATCCGATACCAGCTGTCGAAGCGAATAATTCACCTACAACTACTGCAATTAATCCTTGACCGATACCTAAGCGAATACCGTTTAAAAGGAATGGTACCGTCGAAGGCAATGCAATTGTTTTAAAAATTTGAAATTCACTTGCACTAAATGTCCTTGCTGCTTTTATTAAGTTTTGATCTAATGTTAACATAGCTTTTTGAGCGCTCATCACTATTGGAAAGAAGGCCATCAAAAATACGATAACAATTTTTGATGCTGGTCCTATTCCGAATGCGATGATGATCACTGGTAATAGGGCGACTTTAGGAGTTACATATAGTCCTGAAATGAAAGGGTTAACTACAGCATTAAAGGTAGAGTTCCAACCTGATAACACACCAATTGGGATTCCAATAAGTATGGCTAAAACAAAGCCTGAAACAAATTCGTAACCACTTACTTTCATATTTTCCCAAAAGGAAACTTCTTGGACCATTAAAACTGCCGCGTGTGCAATTTCAATTGGTGAGCTAATGAACAATGGATTTATCCATTCATTTTGAGAGGCTGCTTCCCAAAGCAACAGGAATAGTAAAACAGACGCAACACTGATAAAAAATGACTTTTTTTCTTTTTTCATTTTCTTCGCCTTTTTTATCTTGTGCTTTGATTGTGTAAGTTCTATCATACCCTTCGTCATAGTATTCTCCTTTCACATTAATTATTTTTCTTTATTATCGAAACCTTGTTTTGAAGACTCCTGTTCAATAATGGACCAAATATGATCAACAAACTCTATAAATTCCGGGCTACGCTTCACATGGAGATCTCTCGGTCTAGGTATATCTACATCCACAACCTCCACTACACGTCCTGGTCTTGCCCCAAAAACAAAAACTCTATCAGCTAAAAATACCGCTTCATCAATTTGGTGTGTAATGAAAAGACTTGTCTTTTTTGTCTCATCCCATATTCTAAGTAACTCACCTTGCATAAATTCCCTAGTTTGTGCGTCCAATGCCGAAAATGGCTCATCCAGTAAGATTAATGACGGGTTTACCGTTAATGCCCGAGCCAAGTTTACCCGTTGCTGCATCCCCCCTGACAATTCATGTGGATAATGATTTTCATAACCTTTTAAACCGACCATTTCAATAAATTCTTTGGCCTCTTTCTTTTTCTCTGCGGTTATTTGCTTTAACAGTTCAACTCCATAAAGAACATTTTCCAAAACAGTTCTCCAAGGTAAAAGACTCGGGTTTTGAAAAACCATTGCCCTGTCCTTGCCGGGACCATCGATTTTTTGCTGATCTAATAGAATTTCCCCCTTACTTGGCTTTAGTAATCCAACCACAGTATTTAAAAAAGTGGTTTTTCCACAGCCGCTCGGCCCAACAATACATATAAATTCACCATCTTTAATATTTAAATTTATATTCTGCAGGGCCATCACTTCTGCACCAGTTTTATTGTTTACGTAAGTAACATCTAAAAAACGAGTAGACAATTTATAGTTTTCCATTTGTGCATTTTCCACCTTACCTATCATCTCCTTTCTATCTAATTATTTTTTAAATGCTTCTTCTATATAACTATTTGTCCAAATAACATCTTCAGTTGTATCCTGTTTAGTAGAAACGCCTGATATCTTGCCGAATTCAACTAATGGATCCTGGGCATTATCCCAAGCTTCTTGATTCATTTCTCCATAGCCTTTAAAAGTGTTTTTCAATCCGATTAGTGATTCCTCTAGGATATCAACATCAATTCCATCAAAATAAGATTCGATTGATTCGGCTGCCTCTCTTGGGTTATTACGTGTGAATTCCATACCTTTCCCTATTGCCCGAACTACTTTCAAAGATGTTTCCTGATTTTTTTCTAAATATTCCTTTTTAGCAAAAACGGCTTCCCAGACCATATTCCCATACATTGGCTCTTCACTTGTATTGATTACAATCTCGCCTACATCTTTACTTTCCGCCTGTAAACCCATTGGAGGCGATGCTATCCCCCCGTCAACAATCCCCTCTTGCATACCGCCAATCTTCGATCCATCTCCTGCTAATTTGACGGTTTTAAGATTATTGTGATCAACACCATGCTTTTGCATTAAATAGCGGGTATATACGTCCCCAGAATCACCAACAAGGTTTGTACCAATGGTTGCCCCATCCAATGAAGCCACTCTATCTTCAAATGATGAGTCTTTAGAAACATTCTTTTTCTTTAGATATTGTTCAGAGAGTGTAATTTGATAGGTTAGCGCCGAATTTAATGATTGAATAGCCAATAAATCCTCACCTTTGTCAAGAGGTGTGAACATACTTCGAGGACCTGAGACCGCAAATTGAGCCTCACCTGATAATACCGAAGCGATTACTTGTGCTCCTCCACCACCAGAAACAATTTCAGCTTCAATTCCTTCCTTTTCAAAAAAGCCTTGCTCTATGGCTACATACAATGGGGCAACTGACAATAACCGTGCAGGTTCCGTAAAAGTAAGCTTAACCGCTTTTCCTCCGGAACTCCCTTTATTTTCTGTTGTTGTTTTGTCACTTTGACCGCATGCAGATACTATTAATACCAAACAAAGCAGAACGAACGCCAATTTATTCTTAAACATATTACTTACCTCCCTAAATCTTTTTTACTTAATTCCTAACTTTTAGAACACTATTAAAAATTGTCCATTAGACATACATCCCCCCTAAATAGTTTTATATATAAAACATAATTTCATATACATATCAATTCTAAATCAGCTGTCCCGTTTGGGTCAATTGAAATTTGGAAAATTTAGATAATTCAGTAGATTACAACACAAAAAAACACTCATTTAAAATCATGAGTGCCCTTTAACTCTTGAGATACCATTTTATGCCAAATAAAGGAAAAATACTTAATGCTTCAGTAATTTTAAAGATTACAATATAAGAATCGAAGTCAGTACTAAGAATATGTTTTTGTTAAGGCTAGAGACACCTACCATTCTTCATATTGGGATAAATTAAGATGTCCTAACGACTATTATTATGCCTCAATAAATCAAGTTATTTAATTAGGCCTCCAATGGAAAGGAGTCTATATTCATCTTGTATTTTTACTATTACGAACGCTTTACTTTACTCTTCAGCATACTAGGTTTATTTTTTCTCAGAAAATAACAGGGATTTAATCCGGATCCAGGGACGCTCATTCTCCCATTCTACTTTGACTGGGACTCGAAAGGTCTTTTCCAATAATGATTCGGTTAATACGTCCCTTTTTTCTCCTTTATCCATAACGTTCCCCGAATTGATTAAAATAGCATGGGTTATAGATGGAACAATTTCTTCAATATGATGTGTAACATATAAAATAGTTGGGCCATTTGGTGCAGCAGTCATATCTTCAATAGATGCTAACAGCTCTTCTTTAGAGTAAATATCCAGTCCATTGCAAGGCTCATCTAAGATTAATAATTGCGGTGAAGACATGAGGGCCCTGGCAATCATTACTTTTCTTTTTTCACCTTGAGAGAGTGTGTGGATAAATTGGTTAGACAAAAGTTGGATTCTGAATTGGTCAAGTAATGCTTTTGCTTTCTTTACATCATCCTCTGTAATTTCCTCATATAATCCAATTGAAGCAAATTTTCCGCTTAAAACTACTTCAAGTGCTGTATCATTTGGGCGTGACTGATATTCCTGATCTAATGAGGAACTGACCCAGCCGATGGATTTCCGCAGTTCAGGAATATTCGTTTTTCCAAAAAGATTTCCTAAAACGGACACTTCACCACTATTCGGCCATTGATAACCTGTAATCATTTTTAAAAGAGATGTTTTCCCTGATCCATTTAGTCCTAGAAGTGCCCAATGTTCCCCTTTTTGGACCTCCCATGAAACCCCATTCAATAACAGCTTTCCATTTCGCTTCCAGATAATATTTTTAAGTGAAATTATGCTTTTCGTTCGACTCACTTTTTCGCCTCCTTAAGGTATTAAAGCCTTTTACAAACGATTTTCTCCATGTACAAAATTTTCAAAATGTTTGCTTGGTCCCTTGCTACGTTCATAGACGAGAACCAATGTCCCCTAGCAATCAGGGTTAGGGGACAAAACAATTTAACTGAATAATGTAATTATATTAAATTTTTCACGTTTTGTAATTTTTTCCTAAGTATTGTTTTGATTTTTTCTATTTTTTTGTTGATTCCCTTCACCCAAGGGGTAAAACTAGTAGACATATATATCATGTATATCCCAACCTGTCAGAAAGCAAAGACCTTTTTTCCGCTTTCAATAATCCTATTTGATACTGCTAGTGTATTTTATCAATGATAGTACGGATAGTTAAAAACGAAAAATAGCTAAAAAGAAGAAAGAAATGGTGGTAAATGAAATACAAAACAATAAATGAAGATTTAATTCTTAGATTTATTGGGGGCGCTTCTGTTTCGTTATGGAATTATATATCAAAGAATGGCACCTTCTCACCGTAAAGATGAAATTCTGTCATGTCTGTGAAGCATTTTGATTTGGCATTGTTGCCTTAAGGCACGCGCGAGAATATTGGACGCTACGAAATTACCAAAACGTTCATTGATATAGTACGGACAAACTGATCCTTTTTTCTCCAAATCGATGTCTTTAAAAAAAACACCCTCTTAAGGCGTGATCCTCCGGCAAGTAAGTTTGCTCTCCCCTATTCTACCTTCAATAACAGATTGTTGAAGGAGTTGCAACAGACACTAACATCCATACATTATAAAAAAAAGAGAAGTTGATTATCTACATAATAGTAGGTTATCAACTTCTAAATCTTATTTAAATAGACTTTATAACTGGTCGTAAACCGTCCCCTCGTTTACGGTTTTATGCCTTTATATCCCCCAAAGCGTTTCTTTTATCCTTAGATCGGTCAAACATACTGAAATATATTGCTACTATACTAATGAGAATTATTACTGCTCCAGAGATAATTAAGGATGCATCTAATAATAAAATAAACCCTAATCCCGCTACAGAAGTAATAGTGGAAAGTATTGTCCATGTTGAAAACGTTTCCTTCATGCTTAACCCAAAATATTCTTTAATCATCCAAAATCCTGCATCATTAACATGCGAGCAAATTGAGCTGCCTGCCCCAGTTGCAAGAGTTACTAAGGCTAAATTAACATCGTATTGAGCCAACATTGGAATTACTAATCCTGCAGTGGACATAGCTGCAACTGTGGCTGATCCTAAAGATAACCGTAATATCGCAGCAACTAACCAAGCAAGTATGATCGGTGACATTGAAGTTCCTGTAAATAATTCTGCTACATAATCCCCTACACCACCATCAATTAGTACTTGCTTGAAAGCACCCCCACCTCCAATAATTAATAGCATCATACCAATTGCAGCAATTGATGACGTACAAGAATCCATCACTTCTTTTATTGGAGTATTTCTTGCTATTCCCATTGTATAGAATGCAAGAATTAAAGATATCAACATTGCAGAAGAAGGGTTTCCTATAAGACGAACAATTTCTAATAATGTATTCCCTTCAAATCCAATTGATTTTTGAATCATATCAACAATTGTAGAGATAGCCATTAATAAAACGGGGAACATTGCAGTCAATACACTTATACCGAAAGCTGGTGTTTCTTCAAGCTGGAATGTTTTTTGTTCGCCTAAAGAAGCTATATTACCTGTTTTGTTGAATGCATCAGGTACAATCTTTTTAGCCACCTTAGTATATAGAGGGCCTGCTATAATGACGGTTGGTATTGCGACAATAATACCGTAAAGTAAAACTAATCCAATATCTGCACCATATTCACCAGCTATTACTGTTGGCCCTGGATGTGGAGGTAAGAAACTATGAGTTGCTAATAAGGCTGCAGCCATAGGAATACCTAGGTGCAAAATAGAAACTCTTAATTCTTTCGCAATTGAAAATACAATTGGAATCAATAAAACTAATCCTACTTCGAAAAATAGTGCTATACCCACAATAAACGAAGCAACTACAACAGCCCACTGAATTCTTTTTTCTCCAAATTTATTAATTAAGGTCATTGCAATACGCTGGGCTCCCCCTGCATCAGCAATTAACCTACCAAGCATTGCACCAAGTCCAAATATTAAAGCTATATGACCAAGTGTACCTCCTAATCCACCTTCAATCGATGCAACAACATTTTCAAGCGGCATTCCTAGTGCTAAAGATACAATAAAAGATACAATAATTAATGAAACAAATGTATTTAATTTGAATCCAGTAATCAAAATTAGCAACAGGATAATCCCAATCGCTACGATAAGTAATGGCATAATAAACCTCCAAAAAAATAATTAAAATATTTCTATTTGCTCAACATACAAAAATACCGAACCTATATTTTAATTAGTAAGTAACTCTAGGATGCTTATGCTATTTTGTTTACTAGTCATAAAGTGTAGATATTTGAAAAAACGAAATATAGTAATCGCTTTCATTTGAAGTAATTACAAAATTTAGCGTGCACTACTATTTAATAAAATGGGATAATAAACGATTAAGTTTAAAAAGTAAGGTCTTAAATGTGCTTTAAAGTTTCGCAATTATAGATTAATTTTGAACTAGTGTTTTTTCTTCACCTAATGCTTTTACTCCCGCATTTAGAACTTCAATAATTCGATCTGTATCATAGATATTTCCGCGCCAGGTTCCTCCACTTACTGATTGAAGCGCAGCCCATAAACGAGTATCATCTGGAAGACCAGGATCCGGTTTGAGGTCTGGATGAAGGTCACGTTCTTTCAAGACTTTAGTTGCCTTTTCTAAAGAAAGTCTTTCATTCTCAGTTCCAACAAAATTAACGGAACCCACTAACTGATTGCGGTCAACAATGATTTCAATAACGTCTCCATCACGCAATTTGCCAATTGCTCCCCCAGCCAATGCCTCAGGTCCAATATGTCCAATGCATGCGCCAGTAGAAACACCCGAAAAACGCGCATCTGTAATCAGGGAGACATGTTTGCCAAAAGACAAATGTTTTAATGCCGATGTTAGTTGATATGTTTCCTCCATCCCGGTTCCTGAAGGACCACCGCCCATAACAACCATTATATCTCCTGCTTCAATACCCCCTGTTTTAATAGCTTTTATAGCTGTCTTTTCTGAAGTGAAGACTTTAGCTTTTCCTGTATGTCGATACACTCCGTCTTCTCCTACTACAGATGAATCAATGGAGGTTGATTTTATTACTGATCCTTCAGGAGCAATATTTCCTTTCGGGAATGTAACAGTAGAAGTTAGACCTTTTTCTTTTGCTTTGACTGGATCCATGATAATATCATCAGGATTAATTCCATCAATTTCCAACAATTGTTTTTTCATCATTGTACGTCTTTCTGATTTTTCCCACCAATCGAGGTTTGCACCAAGGGTTTCTCCAGTAACGGTTAGTACATCTTCATGCAACACACCTAATTTTCTTAGATGAAGCATAACCTCTGGAACCCCACCTGCTAGGAATACCTTAACGGTTGTGTGACCTACAGGACCATTTGGTAGTACATCGACTAAGCGAGGAACTTTCTTATTGATTCTAGTCCAATCTTCAACAGTGGGTATCTTACAATTAGCTGCATGAGCAATTGCTGGGATATGAAGTAATAAATTTGTTGAACCTCCGAAAGCTGCGTGAATCACCATAGCATTTTCTATCGCTTTATCCGTAATAATATCTTTGGTATAGATCTTTTTCTTCTCCAACTCTAAAGCTGCACGTGCTGATTGCCTAGCCATCTCCATCCATATTGGCTGACCTGAAGGTGCTAGTGCCGAGTGAGGTAAGGCCATTCCAATAGCTTCAGCAACTACTTGGGAGGTGCCAGCTGTACCAAGAAATTGACATCCTCCTCCCGGTGTAGCACAAGCACGACATCCGAGATCAGCAGCTTCTTGTAAAGTAATTTCGTTGTTTGCGTATCTTGCCCCAATTGTTTGAATCTTTCCTGCGTCTTCTCCATTTGTAGGTGGAAGAGTAACACCTCCAGGGACAATGATAGTTGGCAAGTTGTGCATTGACGCCAGAGCTACCATCATTGCTGGAAGACCTTTATCACACGTAGCTACCCCAATAATTGCACGACGCGTAGGCAATGATCGAATTAATCTACGATAAACTATAGCTGCATCGTTTCGAAAAGGAAGGGAATCAAACATACCGGTAGTTCCTTGAGAACGACCATCACATGGATCACTTACGAATCCTGCAAAAGGAACCCCTCCTTGTCTACTAATCTCTTCAGCTGACGCCTTCATTAATAAACCTATTTCCCAATGGCCAGTATGATACCCTAACGCAATTGGAGTACCATCATGATTCCTAATTCCACCTTGAGTACCGAGGATTAGAACTTGTTTTCCAAGGAGGTTTGAAGGTGCCCATCCCATTCCAACATTTTGGGATAATCCAAAAAGGTCACCACTTGGTGAATCTAGCAACATTTCTGATGTAAGTGGGAGTGAACCGTCTGCCCCTTTTGAATGAGTTTGAACTTTGTAAAAAGATACATCCTCTTCACCAAATATCGATTGTAATGACATATGTATTCCTCCGTTAATAAGATTTTTTTATTTCAAAAAAAGAAATATAATTATGTTGCTCACATAATTAACTGCTAATTATTGACCTATATTTATAGCAATTACTATCATGCTTGCCTACTGCTATTTCGATTTTTATAATCTGAAATATTGAATATTCTAAGGACTGTTTATCTTGTATACTCTCTATAAAAACCTCTCCTTTAGTTTTATAATATAAAACGCAGTTCATCTATATTGAACTTTGGTTGCCATTTAAAATAATCACATTTTTTCTGAAAAGTCAATCAACTTTCCGAAGCTAATTATAGAGTAGGATTTCATGTTATTTACAATAAACCTCTATATTTTACTCATATCTACGTAAGGAGTCTAAAACAACAGAGGGTATAATTCTAAAAAAATACTAGTTTTTGTATAAGATATTAACTCCTATAAATCTTACGTAGATAATTGTATGACTTAATAACTTCGCTTTGTAGAATGAGAATGATAAATGAATTCTTTATAATTTTTCTTTGGATAAAGGAAATCCATGTATTTAATTAAGTTTCTTGACATTTTTAAAAAACTAGTATTATATTTGAATTGTAAGAATGTTTGTAATAGTAAAAATAGGTTTTATAATTTAAAACAAGTAGGTGAAATCCATGCCTGTTATTCAATCAGTAGACCGTGCTCTTCGTATTCTTGATTTGTTTGACGAACATACAGCAGAATTGAAAATAACAGATATAAGTAATCAGTTAGGACTTCACAAGAGCACTGTTCATTCTTTATTGAAAACGCTTTTAAATCATGGCTATATCAGTCAAAATCCTGAGAATGGGAAGTATGGTTTGGGAATGAAGCTCTTTGAAAGAGGAAATTATGTCATTCAGTCTTTAGACCTTAGAGATTTATCAAAAAAATACTTAATGGATTTATCGGTAAAAACCGGACAGACTGCCCACTTAGTTATACTAGACGGCAAAGAGGGAGTTTATATTGATAAAGTTGAAGGTCCTATGGCCGTTATTCTTTATTCAAAAATAGGGAAAAGAATTCCACTTCACTGCTCCGCTGTTGGTAAAGCTTTAATAGCTTTTAAAGATCAGGAAGAAATTAAAAAAATTCTAAATGAATATGTCTATTTTAAACAAACTGAATATACCATTACAGGTGAATCTGAATTTTTGCGTGAGCTTCAACAAGTTCAATCTCAAGGGTACGCAGTTGATAATCAGGAAAACGAGCCAGGTGTTCGCTGTATTGCAGCACCTATTCGAAATCATGAGAATAAAGTTATTGCAGCTATTAGCCTTTCTACACTTATAGCTCGTATAGATGAGGTTCAGCTAGAAACTTTTATTGAACAACTGGAACAGGCGGCTTTCCAATTATCAGAACAAATGGGAAATGGGATACCAATTTCATAGAGGTGGTTCCCTTCTCTTTTGTCTATATATGAAAACTCAGTTTTATAATATAAAACATTAGGAGGCTATTTTTATGCGTATTATCCGATATTTAAATGAGCATTCAAAAGCAACTCTAGCAGCTATTACAAATGAGGGAAAAGTATACCCTCTTCCTCAAGAAGGATTGATTGAATTAATCCAACAGGCAAACGAACAAAATGTTTCTCCCCTCTCTTTTGTAGAAATTACTATTTCCAAGTCAAAGCCTATTCCATACTCTGTAGAAGATTTATCGTTACTTGTTCCTATTGAAGCTGAAGAAGTATGGGCCTCCGGTGTTACATATGAGCGTAGTCGCGATGCACGTAATTATGAAGCAACAGGTGGAAAGCTTGATGCAACTACTTTCTATGACAAGATATATGAGGCTGAACGGCCAGAAATTTTCTTTAAGTCTACGGCTGCTCGTACGGTTGGTCCAGGACAGGACGTTTACATACGTAGTGATTCTAATTGGCAAATTCCTGAGCCAGAAGTGGGCATTGTTATTAATCGAGATGGTGAAATCCTTGGATATACGATTGGAAATGATATGAGTTGTCGTGACATTGAAGGAGAGAACCCTCTTTATCTACCACAAGCAAAAATGTGGAAAAATTCTTGTTCCATTGGACCGGCAATTATCCTTGCAGAGTCCGTGGAAGATCCCTACAATTTTGACATCACATGTCGAATCTACCGCAATGACGAGCTTAAAGTAGAGGGAAAAGCGAATACTAGCCAGTTAAAAAGAAAATTTGATGAATTAATATCTTTCCTCATACGCGACAACGAAATTTTTGACGGTACTGTATTATTGACTGGTACATGTATAATTCCACCAAATGACTTTACCTTATTAGATGGCGATGAGATTGAAATTGAAGTCTCTAATATTGGTGTCTTGAAAAATAGTGTAAAGTTACCAAAACACATATTAGTTTGAGTAAAACCGATAACACACTAATCATGCAGAAAAATACTCATTGAATTCTTGGAAAAACACTAGTTTAACGAGAGTTCTCCAACTAAACCATAAAATTAACTTCAATAAGGACTTTGGCATTCAATGTTTCAGGATTAAGCAAACTGTTTCAAGGAATATGGGGGTATATAAGGTGAACGTAAAAACTGACGTAAAAACGTATTTAAACTATATCAATGGTAAATGGGTAACTGCTTCTATTCAAAAGGTTGATACTAGTATCAATCCAGCCAATCGTCATGAAATCATCGGTTATGTACAACAGTCTGAAAAAGAAGATTTAGATAACGCTGTTCTTGCTGCGAAGGAAGCACAAGTTTTCTGGGGGAAGCTATCTGGTGCTACCCGTGGAGAGTATTTGTATAAAGTCGCGAACGCACTCGAGCAACGTATTGATGAAATTGCGGAAACGATGACTCGTGAAATGGGAAAAACACTTCTGGAAGCAAAAGGGGAAACAGCTAGAGGTGTCGCTATCCTTCGTTATTATGCAGGAGAAGGAATGAGAAAAATAGGTGATGTGATTCCCTCATCGGATTCTGAAGCACTGATGTTCACTACTCGTGCTCCCCTTGGAGTTGTAGGCGTTATCACACCTTGGAATTTCCCAGTGGCAATCCCCATCTGGAAAATAGCGCCGGCACTCATCTATGGAAATACTGTTATTCTTAAACCAGCTCAAGAAGCCGCAGTAACCGCAGCCAAAATAATAGAATGCTTTGACGAGGCAGGGCTTCCAATGGGTACTATTAATATGGTGACAGGCCCTGGGTCTGTCATTGGTCAGGCGATTACTAACCACCCAGATATTAATGGAATTACATTCACAGGATCTGATGCGGTTGGTAAATTAATTGGGCTAGGAGCTCTAAAGCGTGGTGCTAAGTATCAGTTAGAAATGGGTGGGAAGAATCCTGTCATTGTAGCCAATGACGCCGATTTAGAAGAGGCAGTAGAAGCAACTATTAGTGGAGGCCTCCGTTCTACGGGACAGAAATGTACAGCTACAAGTCGTGTAATCGTACAAAGTAAAGTTTACGAGCAGTTCAAAAATAAACTTATTGAAAAGATAAAGGAAATAAAAATTGGGAATGGTTTAAAAGAAGATATATGGATGGGGCCATGTACAAGTGAGAACCAGTTGAATACAGTACTTTCTTACGTAATGAAAGGAATTGAAGAGGGCGCGACATTGATTTATGGCGGTAAACGTTTGGAGGAAGATGAATTAGTCAATGGATTCTTTATGGAACCTACTGTCTTTGAAAATGTAAGTAATAGAATGTCTATTGCCCAAGAGGAAATTTTTGGACCAGTGCTTGCCCTTATCAAAGTTGAGACTTTAGAAGAAGCATTACAAATTGCAAACGACGTGAAATTTGGACTAAGTGCTTCTATTTTCACTAAAAATATTGGTCACATGCTTTCTTTTATTAATGAGATGGATGCTGGTCTCGTACGTATTAATGCTGAATCTGCTGGAGTTGAACTGCAAGCCCCATTCGGGGGAATGAAACAATCCAGCTCCCACTCTCGTGAGCAAGGAGAAGCTGCAATTGAGTTTTTCACTTCTATTAAAACCGTATTTGTAAAGCCATAAATGATTTTTTAGAAGAATATATACCAGATATGTTTTAGCTATTAATTATGTTCTCATGAAATAAACCTAATAAGAACTAACCCTCAAAAACTTATAATTGATACTTAGAAAGTGCATAAAAGCTATTGCTTTTATGCACTTTTTATAGTAGAGAACTGAACAAAGCTTGATAAATCAAGGATGTATAAAAACCTCCATATATAAAAAAATAAGGCGCATAAGTATTCATAAATTCATCCCCTTTATATTCATTCCCTTCCAATATTATTGAATTAATAGGATTAAAGGGTGTGAATTCAGAAAAAGAATATTCCTCTTCTTAGGCAGCGGCATCCGGTTGAATGAGTTATCCAATTTAAGGTTACGAGACTTAGATTTTGAGGAAAAACAGATACACGTTTTACGTAAGGGTGGTAAAAAGGATGTAGTGGCAATCTCTCCTCCATCTATGCAGGACATAAAAGATTACCTAGCTGTGCGAACGGAACGTTATAGGGGCTCAAACGATGATACGGACTATGTATTCTTGACTAGGGTGAATGATGGAGCCACCCCCCTTTCCAACCGCGCCATCGAGGCTCTAGTAAAGAAATACACGAAGGCATTTAAGATCAATAAATCGATGTCTCCACACAAACTTAGGCATACCTATGGGACGAATTTAATGGAACAGTCAGGGCATTCATCTACTGATGACTCAACTTGGTCATACTTCAACCACAACGGCTGCCCTCTATACAAACCCTGAGCAGGAGAAGGCTAAAAAGGCTGCGAAACTGCTGGGAGAGAAAAGAACCAATTATCTTGAAAAGGATTAAAAAAAGGAGAACAACGGATTAGGCTTCATATAGCATAAATAGACTTTATATTACCATTTACTGCTTGGCCAAGATTATCAAGAATCTTAGTGCTGCCGAAAATTTTATAGTTCATTGGAGCATAAGATACGTACCCATGCTTCGTCGGGTATGGTGTTTTGATTGGCTTAAAGTCCTCATGATTGGTGTATCAATGAAACCTTTCTTGTAGCAATATCTAATGAAGGCTCGCATAGTACGTATACCAATATTGACTGTCATAGGAGCTTATCTAATTATAATGAGTTCGTGACCAAAATGTGCCCAATATTTATGACCCTCTAAGGGCAGACTAGCGGAATAAACTGCTATCTATCATAGCAGCTTATTATGATATTCTATGGGAATGAGCAGGATGGAACCCAAGAAAAATAAAAGTAGCCCATAGGACTACTTTCAGACTGTAGACAAACTCGATGAAAATCGAGTTTGTCTATTTTTAT
>NZ_JVPL01000084.1:0-14598 GCF_001054655.1 Bacillus sp. 220_BSPC | reverse complement strand
GGGGTTCAGAATTTTTTAATTCCGAACCCCTTTTGTCTACAAACTGAAGCCTCCCGACATTATGGGAGGCTTTTTTGATCATGAATGTTAATTTCCAAATTGTTTTAGTAAAACGTTCATTTCAGAACTTAGTTTTAAGAATAAAGGTTTGTTTTTCATATCCAAGGCATCATCGATCTGTTTTGCAAGGAGATTCTTTTTGGTAGTAAGGACGGCTTCCTGGATAATCATATCAATTAACATTTCCTGAACCACGGCATCGTTTTTCATTTCGCTCATTGATAAGGACTTCACTGACTCTGAATAAGATTTTTCATTTTTCAAAGTTACCACCCCTGACCCTTTTTATTATTATATGGATTTGAGTGGATAAAATCAACTGAAAATTTAAAAAATTTAAATTACGATAGAGAATGTGTCGTTTAGGTGACGAAAAAGCCATTATATAAAAGAATTTTAAATTTTTTGTGAACTCGCTTTTAATGTTTAAGGGTTATGCTATTATAGTGAGTAATTTAACATACATTTACTATCCCCCTTCACTCTTCTTGGACAGGAATGGAAGGGTACAAGCAATTAAGAATATAAGCTTTGGAAAGTGATAGCGATGTTTAGCAATGAGGAAGAGGTGGATTAAAAATGAATCAAAACAATCAGGGAATCATCGAGGAATATGAAATCACGCCACATACACTAATGGTTGCGCCAATTAATTACGGCAGTAAAATATATGCCCGTATCGTTGAAATGGAGGACGAGTTCATCTCGCCGTTTAAACCTATGGAAATAATAAAGAAAAGCTGCGAGTTCTTCGGATCAAGTTATGAAGGACGCAAGCAAGGCACGAAACAGCTCATAAACATCACACATAAAGCACCTATCGCGATTGATCCGACCAGTTCGATATTCTTCTTTCCAACTACATCTCCGTTACGTCCTCAATGCATCTGGTTATCACATGAGCATGTGGTATCCTATGAGCGCCTGGATTCCAAACATACAACCATCACATTCAGGAATAGACAAACCATCGATATAGCAGTGTCATGCAGCTCTTTCGAAAACCAGCTGCACCGGACCTCTTTTTTAAAAACGAAATTGATCCAGAGGATTGAGGAAACAAAGAGGAAATCCTTTTATCTGTTCACTGATGCTAATGGAATCAAGGCTTCAGAGGTAATCTCAAAGTATATACAGCGATAAGAGGGGGTTCAGGGGAAAAATCAGAGAAGAATGCAAACGGGAATATTCAAATTTAAAGCAAGCCCTTCTTATTAAAGAAGGGCCCTGGAATCAATCTTCGAATAATTCATCCATTAAATCGTCAATTTCTTTTCTTAATTTTTCAGTTCCTTCTTTGGAAATGTTGATGGTATCACCATCGATAATCAGCATATCTCCTACTTTTGCCCCCTTGGGAAGAGCACTTTTAGGGAAATCCTTCATGTCACCACCATTGATTTCAACGACAGCGATCTTTCCTTCGAAGCGATCAATAATTCCTTGTACCAATTATTTCACCGTCTTTACAGTAATTTTCTGACCTGTAGAAGTAAAAATAATGTTACCTGATTTATCTGTGCGATAAGTGTTGGCTTTCACTGAATTCAACCGTTTTATAACAGTGGAAGTAGGGTGCCCATAGCCATTTTTCCCTACACTGATTACAGCATATTTCGGTTTTGTTTTGTTAATGAAAGCTGAACTTGTCGATGTTTTTGCACCATGATGGCCTACTTTAAGTACATCCACACTTGGTACCAGTTTTTTAGCCAGCATATCTTTCTCTGCTTTTTCTTCGGCATCACCTGTAAACAAGAATGTTTTTTTGCCGTGTTTAAGCAACAGGACAGCACTCCAATTATTTAAGTCAGACTTAGCATAGTCCTTAACAGGTGCAATGAATTTAAGGGAATTATCCTTTGCTTTAGTGTTGATTTCCACTCCCGTCTTCGCTTTTTTTATTGTAAGCGTCTTCTTCTTAACAGCCGTTAAAAAGTCTTTGTATGCCTGGGTAGTATGTGAAACTTTAGGGGCATACACAGATTTTACATTAAGCGATTTAATCACATGAGCAAGACCGCCAACATGATCCCCATCTGGGTGAGTGGAAACTAATGCAGTAAGTGTTTTTACCTTTTGTTTTTTAGGTAGGCAACAACCTCGTCGCCCTTTCCTTTACCGCCGCCATCGATTAAAACGTTTTCATTACCGGTTTGTATCAGGATTGAATCTCCTTGTCCAACGTTGATGAAATGTACCTTTACATTTGAGGCTGCCTCGGTTGTTTTAAGTCCAGTGAATAAAGACAAAACAAGAACAGCCACCAGTAGAATATTTATTTTCTTCATTTTTCCCCTCCAGTTAATAATTTACCATGTGTAACCGGAAAAATGGGAATATGGACACGATTTTCATTTGTGGTAAAAAAAGGAAAAGATCACCTGGCTTATGGTTAGGGAAAATGATCCTGGGTATTTATGATTAACTCTTGAATTAAAATGTAAAGCCATTATTTTAAAGAATCGATCAATAAAAAATATATTTCTCTCAGAAAAGAGTGTGAAGTTGGCATATATTCAAGGAGCAGGCTGCGTAGAAAGTTAGGATTACCAACAAAATATTTTGTTAAAGAGATTGTTACTGTTTTTTTTAGGATTTGTACAATTTAAACGTTGATTACCCCCCAGGCACTCGCTTTCCACGGGCGGTCCGTGAGCCTCCTCGGCGCGTTTGCACCTTTCGTTCCAACCAACTTTGTTTTAAAATTTAGATAGGAACCCTTTTGGCTACAAATTAAACCATGCAAATAAAATATTGCATGGTTATTATAAGAAATTAGGGATGAGTATAAGTTTCCTTAATGATTGGCTCCATAATACATAATATAATAGACACCGATGATGTATCTTTTGTTCAGTATTTCACAAATGATTTTGTTTTTCTGGAAGTTCTTTTTGCTTTATACATTTAATATAAAGAGGTTGTTACTAGTAGATAATACTAGGTATGGATATGCAATTAACATCTTCCTCAATAACGTTGTACTGACACTAAAATGATAGTTTATACGTATAGTTATAATAGATGAATGGAAATTAAAATGTCGCTTAATAATGAACAAACGGGCCAGCCTTTTAATCGTTAAGGACATTTTCGTCGAAACTGTTGCCTTAATTCAGTAAGCAGTAAGTGCAAACGGCTTGTGTAACAAGAAGAGGAGAAGCGGCTATGGCAGTCCTCGGTTCCTATAATAGGGAAGAGGATAGTATACCATACCAGGCAGCTTCGACATTCTGCCGTTTAATCATCAAGAACGAAGGCGATGCTATGCATACAGCAAACTTTTAATGAAGGCTGCCATAACTAGGGAACTTGAAGTAACGCAGTTAAATGTAAAAGGTATTTTCAGAAGAAGATATTACCTATCTGAAATCTGAAATCCATGGCAGACATTTCATCCGACATGATAGAGCTTGATCCTATAGCATGGGCTTTTTAAGCGTCCCATCGTCCTAAAGGAATTTCCATTCATTCGATGCAGGGTTTGGTTGATGGCAATCGATCAGGGCAAATCATGGGGATACGTGTTACATTCTGCGGCGGATTATGATATTGGTTACTTTTACATCGATTTGTCGAAGCTGACTGTTTTCCTATCCTTTTCTTCAATATGATGAGTCAATCATAACGGGTGCCACTCCAACCTTTGTCATGGAGCATGTAATTAACATTCATTTAAGGAATCTTAAAACTAAAATTGTTAGGATATTCAGTATGCACTTGATTACATAGGTTATGCCTTGATCGAAAAGTAATCGATCTTGATCATGAAAGACTCCCTTACCTTTAGGCCAGGAAAGATGCGGTGCTTTTTTATGGTCATCCTTTTTACGTCCAAGGGAATTTGTATCCTTCCGGAAGGCTCCCTTGTAACCCGTTAATCCCTTGAGGGTTTTTTTTCGAAAAAGTAATAACATAGCAAGTCTTCGGTTTTGTTGCGAAGGCGGGGATTGAAATAATTATGATGTTCCTCATATCCTTTATATAAAAAACAATACATCGTGAAGGATTCATCGCGTTTGATTTCACTAACCTTAATATTCTCTTTGCGCAAATAGCGCCGTACCTCGGCAAGTTCGTCTTGAACCACTTTTAAAATATGTTCGACTAGCTCCGAATAGGGCCTTTTTAATTTAAACGGACTAATTTCGATGACCTTGAGATCCCGGTTTAAGACTGTAATAACCATAGGGAGGTAGATGGCTTTTTCAATCATATTTCGGTCACCTTCTGGAATGCGGGTCATCATGACCGCCCCTTTCTAAATAGCGCGTTTTTAATACTAATATGTATCTTCCGTAATAATAAGAACGTTTGTTCCGATTTTATCCTAATGTATTTTCAGTGGTTATGCAAGCAGTTTTGATAAATCTAGAAATATTCGTTAACAAGATTATGTTTTCCGGAGATAGGGAAAGTATGAAGATATATGGATAATAATTCTTGCAATTTCGGGGGAAAGTGATATATCTAAAATAAACGGTTTTTAATAAGTTTATGCTGCTTTGATGGCAGCATGTCGAGGGAGATAATTATGGATTTGGATACTATACGTGAGTGGTTTACACTTGATCATATATCGGCGCTTATTCAGCAATATCGCTCATTCGGTCCAATTCCCGGGATCTTACTGCCGATGCTGGAAGCTTTTTTGCCTTTTTTGCCCTTAGTGGTGTTCGTGCTCGCCAATGCAACGGCATTTGGTCTCTGGTGGGGGTTTTTATTTTCTTGGATTGGTGCGGTAGCGGGGTCCTTTTTGATCTTTTGGATTATTAGAAGATATGGTCAAATGAGGTTTTTCCGATTTTTGCAAAAGCATAAACAGGTGCAGAGGTTGATGGTTTGGGTTGAGAGCCATGGATTCGGTCCTTTGTTCATATTGCTCTGCTTCCCTTTTACACCATCGGCTATCGTTAATATCGTGGCAGGACTATCAAAAGTCAGTACCCTGCAATATGGACTTGCAGTAGTTGGAGGGAAGGCGGTGATGATTTTTACGATCAGTTTCGTAGGTTACGATTTAGTATCATTGATTCATAAACCTGTGCGAACGATCATTATCGGAATCGTCATCTTTATCCTATGGTATGTGGGGAAAAGACTGGAAGTCCGGTTAAATAAAAGCATGAAGAGAGAAGAAGGGCAATAAATTAATATATAAATGCAGTAGGGGTTGAACTAGATGGAAAAAACAAACAAGAATTCTTTATCCGATTGGATAAAACCAGCGATGATAGCTTTTGTTATTTACATCTTAATCCGTACATTTCTCTTTTCAAGCTATGATGTTGAAGGAAAGTCGATGCAGCCGACCCTTGAAGATGGAAATAAACTTGTCGTGAATAAAATCAATTACCAGATTCATGATATAAACCGTTTTGACATTATTGTTTTTCATGCGAATTCACAAGAAGATTATGTTAAGCGGGTTATAGGGGTTGCAGGTGACCGTATTCGTTATAAAGATGATTGGCTATACGTAAATGGTGAGAAAGTGGATGAGCCTTATCTTGAGAAATTCAAGGAAGGTTTCCCAGGACAGGATTTTACAGGTGATTTTACATTAAAAGAATTGACGGATGTGACCAAAGTTCCGGAGGGCAAGCTTTTTGTCATGGGTGATAATCGTCTTGAAAGTGCTGACAGCCGTCACTTTGGTTATATACCGGTAGAAAATGTTGTCGGTAAAGTGGATGTTCGATATTGGCCGGTCAATGATTTCAATTTTAAGTTTACAGGTGAGTGATTGTGAAGCCCGAGTATGATGCGGGCTTTTTCTTTTGGGGGAAAACGCGAACGTACGATTGGTGTTTTTTTAAGGGAAACGGTAAAATAATAGAAGGTAAATCTAATTGGAAACAGAAACCTAGTCATAAAGACGAAAGTATTTCTGGTATGATGGATCTAGATATTATGTTGTAAGGGGGAAAAGAGATGTCACTCCGTTTTTTACTGGGAAGATCGGGTACAGGGAAAACTTCGAATATATTGGACGAAATCCGCTCTAAATTGGCAGAAGATCCCGAAGGAAGTCCAATTATCTACCTCGTTCCTGATCAGATGACGTTTCTATCTGAATATAAATTAATTAAAACACCAGGCCTTGCCGGAATGATCCGGACACAGGTTTTCAGTTTTAGCAGGCTTGCTTGGCGCGTTCTTCAGGAAACCGGGGGGATGAGCCGGCTGCATCTGGACAGTGTTGGCGTTAATATGCTGATACGGAAGATCATGGATGATAAAAAGGAAGAGTTAAAGATGTTCAGTCGATCTGCTGATAAGCAGGGGTTCATTGCACAGATGGAGCTAATGCTGGCTGAGTTCAAGCAGTATTGCATCCAACCTGATGACATTCAAAACTATTTGGCTGAAACCTCACAGGCCGGCAGCGGCATTCAGGATAAACTGCATGATCTTGAATTGGTCTATCAGGCTTTTGAGGATGAAATGGTCAATAAATATTTAGACTCCGAAGATTATTTCACTTTGCTGATCGAAAAAATGTCAGAGTCTTCATATATAAGGAATGCGGATATATATATCGATGGTTTTTATAGCTTGACTCCACAGGAATTATTGATTGTTGAAGAAATGATGAAGCTGTGCAGGAGTGTAACGATCTCGCTGACGTTAGATCAGCCCTACAGGCAATATGCTCCGGATGATTTGCAATTGTTCAGGCAAACGGGAAACCTTTATCATCACCTATATCAGGCTGGATTGAGGAATGGCATACCGATTTCAGAAGATCGAATCTTAAAAAGATCGGAAAGGTTTGGAAAGAGTCCGGGGCTGAATCATCTGGAAACTTATTTTTCCATTCGTCCTGCACGAACGTTTGAGCAGTCACCTGATGTAACGATCGCCCAGGCAGTTAACCGCAGAGCTGAGATTGAAGGAGTTGCCCGGGATATCTTGTCGCTGGTCAGACAGAAACAGCACCGTTTCCGTGATATTGCGATTTTAGTCCGTAACGGGGAAGCATACGCAGATATTTTACAAACCGTTTTTCGGGATTATCAAATTCCCTTGTTCGTCGATTCCAAGCGGACGATGCTGAATCATCCTCTGATTGAACTGATTCGTTCGACTTTGGAGATCATCAATGGCTATTGGCGTTATGAACCGGTATTTCGTGCAATCAAGACGGAGCTTCTATTTCCGCTGCAAAAAAACCACGATCGGATGCGTGAACAGGTAGATAAGCTGGAAAACTATGTGCTGGCACGCGGCATTAAAGGAAGCGGGTGGACGTCCAAAGATCGTTGGACCTACCGGCGATTCCGCGGTCTGGAACTCGAGGACCGGAACCAAACGGATAAGGAAATGATGCTTGAGCAAGAGTTGAATGAAATGAAGCAATTATTTACCGAGCCCATCTTGAAGCTATCAAAACGGGCTAAAAAGGCTGCTAATGGCAGGGAATTGTGTGAAGCCCTTTATCTATATCTTGAAGAATTGCATATACCGGAAAAATTGGAAAAGCTGAAACTGGAGGCAGAAGAAGCAGGTGATTTGGTATCGGCAAGAGAGCATGAGCAAACATGGAATGCGGTTGTCGACCTATTGGACCAATTCGTTGAACTACTGAGCGGGGAAGAGCTTTCCATGAAACAGTTTGCGGTAATCATTGAAGCTGGTCTGGAGTCTCTTGAATTTTCTTTGGTACCGCCGGCAATTGACCAAGTATTAGTCGCTAATCTAGATTTATCCCGCCTGGATGATGTGAAGACAGCTTTTGTTATCGGTTTGAACGAAGGGGTTCTGCCGGGAAAAGCTGTATCTGACGGGATATTTTCAGATAGTGATCGTGATGTGCTGCTGGCTGGTGGACTTGATGTTGCCCCAAGTTCGAAAGTGCGCCTGCTGGATGAGGAGTTCACAGCGTACAAAGCATTCACTACGCCTGCCGAGGCCCTTTATTTATCATATCCGCTTGCCGATGAGGAAGGGAAGGCGCTTTTACCTTCATCCTATTTGAAACGGGTAAGGGACGTATTGCCTAACGTTTCCGATGTGTATTATATGAACGATCCGTCCGATCTGCCTGCAGAGGAACAGGTGAAATATGCAGCGAATCATGATGTGGCCCTTTCGTACCTGGCTGCCCAATTGCAGCTGAAGAAAAGGAACTATCCAATCCATTCACTATGGTGGGATGTATATAATGCCATTATTGACGATGAAATGGCCGGTCCTTCAGCAACTAAGGTTTTATCGAGCCTTTTTTATCAAAATAGGACAAAGAAATTAACTGAGGAAACAAGTAAGCAATTATACGGTGAGAGCATTCTTACGAGTGTATCCAGGATGGAAATGTTCAATAGCTGCCCGTTCTCCCATTATGCGGCTCATGGCTTGAAATTGAGGGAACGGCAGATTTTCCGTTTGGATGCCCCGGATATAGGCGAGATGTTCCATGGAGCGTTGAAAATGATTTCCGATTACTTGAAGGAACATGATATTCCTTGGTCTACATTGACCCCGGAACAATGCTTGGAGCTGGCCAGAATTGCTGTGGAGAGACTTGCTCCTAAACTCCAAAATCAGATTTTGTTAAGTACGAACCGCCATCACTATTTACGCAGGAAACTCGAAAACGTGATTGGACGTGCCTCGATCGTATTAAGTGAACATGCAAAGGCGAGCGGTTTTGCCCCGATCGGATTAGAACTTGGATTCGGAAAAAATGGCGAGCTGCCGCCACTTTCTTTCACATTGAAAAACGGTACGAAGATGGAATTGATCGGGCGGATCGACCGAGTGGATAAAGCGGAAGAAGATGAGGGTGTCTATTTGCGTGTGCTCGATTATAAGTCGAGTGAAAAGGAACTGAACATGAGTGAAGTATATTATGGACTCGCGCTGCAAATGTTGACATACCTAGATATCGTCGTCACCCATTCCAAGTCGCTGATTGGAAAAGAAGCGATTCCAGCCGGAGTTTTGTATTTTCATGTGCATAATCCCGTTGTCAAATCAAAGGGTATGCTCAGTTTGGATAAAATTGAAGAAGAAATTTATAAAAGCTTTAAAATGAATGGACTTGTACTGGACCATTCAAATGTCATTCAGTTGATGGATACCTCTCTTGATATTGAAAATTCGGGTAAGTCGGATATCATTCCAGCTGGATTTAAAAAGGACGGATCGCTCCTGGCGGCTTCCAAAGTTGCCAGCAGGGAAGAGTTTTCGCTTCTGAATCATCATGTGCGCCGTATTTATCAGGAAGCTGGTGATCGAATGGTCGATGGTGATGTGGATATTACTCCATACAAATTAAAGGAAAAAACGCCGTGTACCTTCTGTTCCTTTAAATCTGTATGCCAATTCGACCAGTCACTGGAGGAGAACCAATTCAGGAATTTGGCACAGAAGAAACAAAATGACGTTCTTGAGCTATTAAGGGGAGAGGGGGAGAGCGATGAGTAAAACGAAAATTCCTGCTCTGCCAGGAGACGTGACTTGGACGGAAGATCAATGGAAGGCAATATGGGCTAAAGATCAGGACATCCTGGTTGCGGCCGCTGCGGGTTCAGGGAAAACAGCGGTACTGGTCAATCGGATCATTCAAAAAGTCATTTCAGAAGAAGATCCAATCGATGTTGATGAACTGCTCGTGGTTACATTCACCAATGCCTCGGCTGCCGAAATGCGCCATCGGGTAAGTGAGGCATTAGAAAAAGCGATCAATGATAATCCGCATTCACAGCATTTACGTAAGCAGTTGAGCTTGATTAATCGTGCTTCGATTTCCACACTCCATTCGTTTTGTCTAGAGGTGATCAGGAAGTATTATTATCTTACGGATATCGACCCGGGCTTCCGGATTGCAGATTCAACGGAGATCCAGCTGCTCCGTGATGAAGTGATGGAAGAGCTTTTCGAGGAGCAGTATGGCCAAAGTGATAACGAAGAGTTCTTTAATTTGGTCGATGCTTTCACAAGTGATCGAAATGATGATGCACTTCAGAATATCGTTCGGTCGCTGCATGATTTTTCGCAATCGAATCCAAACCCGGACCGATGGCTCGATGGTGCCGCCAGCATGTATGAGCTGGCAGATGATGATGGGATCGATGATCTTTCGTTTATCGATTCATTGAAGTTCGATATTGGTTTACAATTGGACACGGCCAGGGATTTATTGGAACGCTCGCTTGCGTTGACAAAAACCCCTGGGGGGCCGGCTCCAAGGGCTGAGAACTATATAGCCGATCTTGCACTGGTTGCTAAACTTTCGGAAGTGAAGGACCAATCCTGGAATGCACTTTATGAGGAAATCCAAAACGTGAAATTCGGGACGGCAAAACGCCTTACCGGTGCAGATTTTATCAAGGAAGTTGCTGATGAGGCTACCAAGTACCGGGATAAGGCCAAGAAGATCATCAAATCGTTACAGGAAGAGTTATTTTCCCGGAAACCGGAAAGCTACCTGCGGGATATAAGGGAGCTTAAGGGTTATGTCGATACACTTGTAATGCTTGTTAAACGGTTTGACGAAAGATTCTTTGCTGCAAAAGCAGAAAAGAACTTGGTGGATTTCGCCGATTTGGAACATTATTGTCTTCAAATTTTGACAGGGGAAACGATGGATGGTGAACGAAAACCTTCAGCGGCAGCCATCGAATACAGGAACCAGTTCAAAGAGGTACTAGTGGATGAATACCAGGACACGAACCTGGTTCAGGAATCGATCTTAAAACTGGTGACGGCTGATGGAGAATATGATGGGAATCTTTTCATGGTAGGCGATGTCAAGCAGTCCATTTACCGGTTCAGGCTTGCAGAACCGAATCTCTTCCTTGGAAAATACACACGATTTACCCATGACGGTGTTGATTCCGGACTGAAAATTGATTTAAACCGCAATTTCCGGAGCCGAAAGGAAGTTCTTGATGGGACCAATTTCTTGTTTCAACAGTTGATGGGCATTACAGTCGGTGAGATTGATTATGATGAAGATGCCCAATTGAAAAAAGGTGCCCCATATCCCGAAGACGATCCAAACCCGATCGAACTTCATTTAATTGATGGAGCAGCCGATCCTGAAGCTCATTTGGAAGTGGAAGGGTATGATGGCGGATTTGAGGCCGAGGAGCTTGAAAAAGCGCAGCTCGAAGCAAGGCAGATGGCCAAGCTCATTAAAAAGGCTATAAGCGAAAAGCATCGGATATATGATACGAAAACCAAAAGGTACCGATCTGCCACTTATCGGGACATGGTCATTCTACTTCGTTCGATGCCATGGGCACCGCAAATCATGGAGGAATTTAAAAAGCAGGGAATTCCAGTCTATGCCAATTTGTCCACAGGGTATTTTGAAGCGACCGAAGTGGCCATCATGATTTCCTTATTGAAGGTGATTGATAATCCGCAACAGGATATCCCATTGGCTTCCGTTCTCCGTTCACCTATCGTCGGGTTGGATGAAGAAGAGATGTCAAAGGTGCGTTTATTCCATACAGGAAGCTATTACGAAGCACTAGCTGATTTTTACAGAAAGAGTGACCCTGAGGAACATCCGGGGCTTTATGAAAAAGCCTCTGCATTTTATAAAAATCTAGTGAAGTGGCGGAAGATTGCCAGGCAGGAGGCATTATCAGATCTGATCTGGCTCCTATACCGCGAAACGCAGTTTTATGATTTTGCAGGTGGGATGCCGGGCGGCAAACAGCGTCAGGCCAATTTACGAGCGCTGTATGACAGGGCAAGGCAATATGAAGCAAGTTCTTTCCGCGGTCTGTTCCGTTTCTTGCGGTTCATAGAAAGGATGCAAGAACGTGGAGATGATTTAGGGGCAGCTCGGGCTTTAGGGGAACAGGAAGATGTAGTCCGGCTGATGACGATTCACTCGTCAAAGGGGCTTGAGTTCCCGATCGTGTTCATTGCCGGTCTGTCCAAGCAATTCAATATGATGGATTTACGAAAGTCCTATTTACTGGATAAAGATTATGGCTTTGCGGCAAAGTATGTGAATTCCGAATTACGGATAACTTATCCATCCCTCCCTCAATTGGCTTTTAAGAAAAAAAAGCAGCTTGAATTAATTGCCGAGGAGATGCGTGTCCTCTACGTGGCGCTAACAAGGGCTAAGGAAAAGCTTTATTTGATTGCCAGTATCAATGATGCAGAAAAAACGCAGCAGAACTGGGAAAGTAATGCGGCACATGGAGATTGGCTATTGAAGGACTATGTACGGGCAGGTGCAAAAAGTTATCTTGATTGGATTGGTCCATCCCTTGTCCGACATCGGGATTCTCTTGGTGCTGCAGGTCTTGGCTTGGAAATGGAGTCGCATCCATCGAATTGGTCCATTTCCGTCATTCCGAGTGAAGAGCTTGCTGTTCTGGATGAGGAAGAGGCACTGGTTCAAGAGCAAATGCTTGAACATGTCCAGAAATCGGAGAAGGTCGGCATCGTTTCCGAGTTTTATGATGATATCAAGGAACAGTTGGAATGGGAGTATCCCGAGCATGAGGCGACGGTGTTTCGTTCCAAGCAATCCGTTTCTGAATTAAAACGTCAATATGAACTCAAGGACGAACAAAGCTCCACAGAGCTGTTGCGTAAATTTAAGCGGCCTATCACGAAGCGGCCGACTTTCATGCAAGAAAAGTCACTTACTCCTGCTGAAAGGGGTACGATTACACATTTAGTCATGCAGCATATTGATCTATCTAAAGAGATTACCATTCAATCGATTCAGCAACTGATCATTGATCTGATTCAACGTGAGCTGTTGACGGAGGAACAGAAAGAAGCTGTGGATCCTGAGACGATCGTCGATTTCTTCGATAGTGAAATCGGGCAAAGAATTCAGAGGGCCAAAAGCATTCGCCGTGAAGTGCCATTTACGATGTCGCTGCCTGCAAAGGAAGCTTACAGCGATTGGACAGCTGGAGATGAAGAAGTCCTTATCCAAGGTGTGATTGATTGTATCTTTGAGGATGAACAAGGTCTTGTGCTTCTCGACTATAAAACGGATACGATCACCGGCCGTTTTGCAAACGGGTACGAGGGGGCTAAAGGGATTCTTGCCGATCGATACCAGATGCAGCTTCAGCTTTATACGAGGGCTGTTGAAGGGATAATGAATAAGAAGGTAACCGGCCGTTACTTGTTTTTCTTTGACGGCTCGCATTTATTGGAAGTATAAGAGAGAAGGAGTGTCCCATTGATGTGGGACGCTTCTTTTTGGCTGAATAAACAGAATAGTTTGAAAAAGTGTAAATGCTTACTATATACTAGTGGAGAAAAATACCTTTTTAAAGGAGTAGAGAAGAGTATGACGAGTGAGATCAAGAGCAAGGGATACTTTGGTGAGTTCGGTGGAAGCTTTATACCGGGTGAACTTCAGGAAGTTATGGATATTTTAGAAACGGAATTCCTGAAATATAAGGATGATCCGGAATTCATTGAGGAGTTCCGATATTATCTGAAAGAATATGTCGGACGCGAAAACCCGTTAACACTTGCAAAGAATTTAACGGAAAAGGTTGGCGGGGCAAAAATATACTTGAAGCGTGAAGATCTGAATCATACAGGTGCTCATAAAATTAATAATGCGATCGGACAAATCCTGCTTGCTAAACGAAGGGGTGCTAAACGCATCATCGCAGAAACAGGAGCAGGACAGCATGGTGTGGCGACTGCGACAGCATGTGCGATGTTTGGCATGGAGTGTGTGATCTATATGGGTAAGCTGGATACGGAGAGGCAGGCATTGAATGTCTTTCGGATGGAATTGCTGGGGGCAAAAGTCGTAGCGGTCGAAAAGGGACAGGGTCGATTGAAGGATGCTGTTGATGAGGCATTGAATGACTTGGTGCAAAACTATGAAAATACTTTTTACTTACTTGGTTCAGCAGTGGGGCCACACCCATATCCAACGATCGTTAAGCATTTCCAATCAATCATAAGTGAAGAATCGAAGCGCCAGATCCTTGAAAAGGAAGGGAAACTGCCCACAGCCATCATTGCCTGTGCAGGAGGGGGAAGTAATGCGATCGGTGCTTTTGCTCATTATCTCGATGAAGAAAATGTCCGTTTAATTGGTGTAGAGCCAATTGAAGCCCCAAGTATTTCGCAAGGTGTCCCGGCAGTATTGCACGGATTCAAAAGTTTGACGTTAGTGGATGAGCAAGGGGAACCAAAACCGACATTTTCCATAGCCGCCGGTTTGGATTACCCAAGCGTGGGACCCGAGCATAGTTTTTTGAAAGATAGCGGACGAGCGGAGTATGTGACGGTAAAAGGGGAAGAAGCGCTGGAGGCTTTTCAGGTATTATCCAAAACAGAGGGAATCATTCCAGCTCTCGAAAGCTCACATGCCCTGGCTCACGCCATGAAGCTAGCTAAAGAGTTAACAAGGGAAGATATACTCATCGTTAATTTATCAGGCAGGGGAGACAAAGATGTTGAGCAAGTATTTAACATGTTAGAAAAATAGTCCGAATGTAAAAGCCTCCCTGGAAATGGGAGGCTTTCAGACTGTAGACAAACTCGATGAAAATCGAGTTTGTCTATTTTTAT
>NZ_JVPL01000083.1:0-6629 GCF_001054655.1 Bacillus sp. 220_BSPC | reverse complement strand
GTGGGGTCTCGGCTAGCCAGTTATTCGGCAGGAGTGTCGTAAATTTCTTCCATCCAATGAGGGCTTCTTCTCTATAAAAAGTAGGATTATTGTTTTTCAGGTATAAAATACGGGAACGTCCGATTTGGGCGTTCCCGTTCTTATTCCATTAAAGCTCCCTATAATTGAATTACTGTAAAGCTAATGCAGCATTTTTAAAAGCTGCGTTTCTCTGGCCATACTCCTTGCATTTTACTAAGGAATACAATTTGCCCAATATGATATGCATCGTGCATGGCTAAACTCTTCAGTTCAAGCACTAATGAATTATCTTCTCCCGGGACCTGTCTATACAAATCTTGATGTTCTGATTTTGCTAGTATTTTTCCAAGTTCACGATGAACATAAAAGTATTCTTGTTTTGTTTCTTTCCAATTTTCTAACGTCTCATTTGGTAAACGAAATGTAGAATCATTATTTTCTGCCTGTGGTTCATTCTCTGTTTCACCAAGAAACCGCATCAGAAATCTCTTTTCATAGAAAAGTAAATGACAAACTAATTCCCAAATGGAATTCATTACCCCATCAGCTGGTTTCCAAATTGCCTGTTCAAAAGTAATATCCTCTAGCACTTTTTCAAGTGGTGGAAACCAGTCTTCTTCATCTAAGCAGCTTGCCCATTGTTGTAACAAAAGGGTCTTTACATCCATTTTCCATTCCCCCCATTTAATCCCTTTAATAGATAATCCCTTTGGTCAACATTCATTTGCGACGTGTTTTAGATAACTAACCAAGGTGTCATGCTAATTCCTTGTCCAATTAATCTGGCCCTTTAACGGAACAATGAACGTTCTGTTGTTTGGAAAATTCTGATAATACCAGTTTATCATAAGTTGTGTTGACTGAGAAAGAACAACTGACCATTTTGGGAATCGTTTTATATGTTTGATGGGGATTTTCCAATTTCAGGGTATCGGAAGAGACTTCGATTATTAGGCGCGATACTCCTGCGGGAGAAGCGTGTCCAGTGGAGACCCCACAGGCGCATAGGCGCCGAGGGCGGACCGCCCTCGGAAAGCGAGTGCCTGGAGCGTAGATCTAGTTTTAGAGCATGAACTTTTTGAACATATCATCCACTTAGTCCATACCAAAAGTTTTCCCATATATTCTGAATTCTAGGTTCCATATTCTCTTTACCATAATAAGAAAATTCCATGAATATCCCATCAATCAAACAGAAATAGGACATGATTAAGTTCTCGACTTTCCCTTGGCGTATTTCTTTTTTGTCGATTCCTTCGACAAAGATAGCATGTAAGATAGCGGAAAATGATTCTTCAGATCTAAGGAAACTTTCATTTAAGATGTGCTTCAAATGCTCCGGCGGGAAGATCATTGCCCTCTTTAAAAATGTTGCTTTATCTTCATGGTTTTTATAATAATTACAAGTATCAAGAAGGATGTGTTTTAACTTTTCTTCAGAAGAGAGGGTATTTATCTCTTCGACAAATTGTTCGACCTGGTGTATATGCTCTTCCAGGATTTCTTCAAACAGACACAAGAAAAGGTCATCCTTATTTTTGAAATGGTTATAGATTGAGGGTTTTTGTATACCTACCCTCTTGGCAATTTCCGATAAAGCAGTTCCCTCGTATCCGTACTTGGTAAAAAGAGTCAAGGAAATGTTTTTAATTTCATTTTTTGTCATAATGAGCCTCCAAACTATCCAACGTCAGTTAATTTCATTATAAACTCATTTCCTTTTTTAAACTAAATATTTAACACCTTGGAACATGGTTCTTTCTCTAAAAGATAAGAATTAGAATATGCTTGATAAAGAGGTTTCTTCGCTTTTATACACAACTTTCCCATCGTTTATTGTAAGTTCCACTTTGGTTTTGAGCACTTCACTTTCTGGAATATCAAATAGATTTCTGTCTAAAACCACAAGGTCAGCAAGTTTCCCCTCTTCTATTGTACCTAGCTCGTGCTCCCTGAAACATCCATAGGCTGAGCCATATGTATATGCTTGCAATGCCTCTGCCAAAGTGAGTTTTTGTTCAGGGTGCCATGTGTTTTGTGAATCTCCGCTACTATCCACTCTAGTAATCGCAGTATATATTTGGCGCATTGGATTTAATGAGATGGAAACCGGAAAGTCTGTTCCTAAAGCTAAAGATGCACCTGTATTTAATAGCGACTTCGTCAAGAACACATTTTTTTCCCTTTCAGGACCTATTATTGAAGAATATACCTCTCTTGATGAAGCAGCCATGTGATCAGGCTGCATCGAGGCAATGACCCCCAGTTTTGAAAAACGTTCAATGTCATCCGAATCGATTACTTCAATATGCTCGATTGTATGCCTTGAGTCTCTTTTTCCATTCTTGCGTACAGCTTCTTCAAAAGCATCTAAAGCTAAACGAATTGCCGCATCTCCAATAGCGTGAAACCTGATTCTAAATCCAAGTTCATCGGCTTTAACAACCCGATCAATCAATACTTCTGGATCTAGCGCTGGATGACCGCAAATATCCAATTGATCGGAGTAAGGTTTCAGGAAGTAAGCGGTATGACCCGTGACTGTTCCATCAACGAATTGTTTTAATCCTGAGAATTGTAGTTTCTTTGATTCATATTTATTTCTCAGTATTTGAGCTTTGTCCAAATTGCCATCCAATTCAGGAGTGATATGAAATCTAGTCGATAATTCTCCTTGCTTATCCAATTTCTCAAAAAGATCATAGTCTTGAAGGAAGTCATCTATTGGCGCAAACAAATCGTTTACAGAAGTAATCCCATATTGCGATAACAATCGTAAAAACTCTTTTAATATCGTTTCTTTTTTATTTTGTGTTAACCGTAATGCCTCTTTTAAAACGATTTGCTGGGCTTCTTCATATAAAATTCCAGTAAGTAAACCATTCTTATCTCTTTCATAGCGACCAAAATCCGGATCACGTATTTCCTCAGTAACTCCTGCTAATTCCATGGCCTTACTGTTTACCCATGTATAATGACCTTCAGCATGAAAAAGAACGACAGGACGATCTGGAATGACAGCGTCAAGGATTTTATAATGGGGCTCTTGTTTATCATGCCAATAACCTGCGTCCCATTGCATGCCGATAATCCATTCTTCCCCAGGACATTCTTTAGAAAATTCCAGTACTTTTGCAGCCACTTCTTGAGCTGACCTGGCTTCAAATAAATTAATGCTAGTTAAACTTAGTGCACTGAACATAATGTGGAGATGAAAATCATGAAATCCAGGCATAATCAATTGATTTCCATAGTTAAATACTTTTGTCCCACTTCCTATAAAATGTTCAATCTCTGCTTTTGATCCCACACTCAGAATTTTGTTACCTAAGATAGCTATTGCCCCAGACATTGGCTCATGTGTAAGCCCTGTGAAAATAGCATCGCTGGAAAGTACAATATCCGCTTTTTTAATAGTCATGGAGTTTACCCCTTTTCATTCAAAATAATAAAACAGTAACTGATCATTGCACTAGTTTTACATCGAATTCTTCTTTTTGCTCTGCAAAATTCAGTTCAGGAGGACGTTCCTTAAACATTTTTGTTAAGTACAATAAGTAAATGAACCCTACTGTCATCCAAGTGATTCCTAATGCTAATGAATGGATATCCAACTTTGTCATAAACCATATAGTTATGCCGGTGCCTATTAAGGGAAGAAGAACATATAAAATGATACTTTTAGGAGCTCTCTGCTTCTGTCTCACAAAATAATGGAAAAGCACAGCAAGATTAACGAAGGTAAAAGCAAACAGTGCTCCAAAATTAATGAAAGAAGTGGCCGTTGCGATATCCAAAAATACGGCGCTCATTGCAATACAAGCAATGATCAAGATATTGAATATGGGCGTTTGAAATTTTGGAGAAACATATCCGAAAATCCGCTTAGGCAGAACATTATCTCTCCCCATTGCATACAAAATCCGGGCTCCGCTGCCTCCTGAAGCTATTGCAGAAGCAGTAGCGGATGTCACTACGACAGAAATGAACAAACTATTCAGAAAATTACCCCCGGTATAAATCATGATATCGACTATAGCTGTATCAGGGTTCTTAAAAGCATTGAAATTCGGGAAAATCGATTGTGCAAAATAGGTAGCTGCAACAAATAATAACCCTCCAATCAATGTCGTAGCATAAATAGCTTTAGGAAGTGTTTTTTTTGGATTTTTGGTTTCTTCTGCAAGTGTAGTAACCGCATCAAACCCAAGAAAACTAAAACATAATAAAGGTACAATCGAAAGCAGATTATTAATATTCACGGCTGGACTAAAAAAAGGATCTTTAGAAAACAACTCTCCGGTGCCTTTTCCTGCTAAAAGTCCATTTATGCAAAGCAGGCTGAAGATCATGATAAAAAGAAATTGAAATATCACCAAAAAGGTATTCACATTTGCAGCGACCTTAATCCCAAAAATATTAATCGCTGTCACAGCAATGATAAAGGAAATGATAACGGCAACGATAGGAATACCAGGGAAGTAAGCATTCACCATAATCCCAAAAAGTAAAGCGCTGATCATAGGACTGAAAAGATAATCCAATAAAATCACCCATCCTACCAGAAAACCAAGGTGTGAGTTAATTCCTTTCTGCACAAAGGTATAAGCTGAACCGGTAGTGGGATATACCTGAACCATTTTTGCGTAACTATATGAAGTGAATAGCATGACAATTAACGCGATTATGTATGCTGTCGGAATCATTCCATGGGTACGGTCAATAGCGATGCCATATGTGCTAAAGACTGTCACAGGCGCCATAAAGGAAAGTCCAAATACAATTACATATCTTGTATTCAGTGAACGCTTAAGCTCGGGTAATCCTTTCATCGCAAAGAGGTGCCTCCTTTATTAAATAAATGGCTGTTTTTAAGTTAAAGTGATTTTAATTATCTTCTTTCGCACCTAATGCTGCCAGGCTGGCAAATTCATGTACAAGTGTTGCCGCTAAAAGTGAAGTGATTTGACTTGGATCATATGAAGGCAGCACTTCAACCACGTCATATCCTATAAAGTTAAATTCAGTTAGGGATCGTATCATTTTTAATGTATCATAGCTGCTAAACCCACCTATTTCAGGTGTACCTGTTCCCGGGGCAAAAGAAGGATCAACGAAATCTATATCAAATGTCAAGAAACAAGGGGTGTTACCAATCGTTTTTCTAATCTCTTTCAAAACATCTTCAAATCCACGATTGGAAAGTTCACCAGTTGTAATCAGGCGATAGCCTAAATCGAGGCTTGCCTGTAAATCTCCAGAGTGGTTTAGCGTGCCGCGGATTCCTATTTGAAACACTTTATCTGCCTGCAGTAAACCTTCTTCGTGGGCACGAATGAATGGAGATCCATGCCAATATTTTTCCTCATAATATGTATCCCAGGTATCTGTATGGGAATCAAAATGAATCATGGCTACAGGCCCATATACCTTTGCCGCAGCTCGTAAACTAGCTAAAGTAACCGAATGGTCTCCTCCTAATCCAATCGGTATGACACCTTTGGACATCAATTCATGAATGGATTCCTTCATTAGCTCATAGCTTCGATGAATATTATGGGGAATAACAGGGATATCGCCAATATCAATGGCATTCATTTGTTCAAAAGGATATACATTATGAATCGGATGATAGGGAAACAGGGTCATGGATGATTGGCGAATGGCTTGAGGAGCAAACCTGGCTCCTACCCGAAAAGAAGCTGCTGTATCAAAAGGCATACCTACAATTGCCAGCTTTGCATCATGCTTTTGAGAAGGTAAACGCATAAAAGTTCCTGTTGTACAAAACTCTGGCTTTACATCTGGTGTAAGTGGATATTTCATAAGTATCATCTCCTGGTTTTAATAAAAGTCTTTTCATATGAATTTACGAACACAATTTGTAATCGCTTACAAACTATGATTCAGTGGATTACTTTTTATGTCTAACACCTACTTTTTCGCACCATATTAACTAACGGTAGTTAGTATTAAACCAAATATAAACATAGTTGTTAAAAAAGTCAAACTATTTTTTAAATTCTATTTGTCTATTTCATAATACTAAAAAAACGTTCCAGGTGATTTCAGAAATCCGCTCCCCTTCCGCCGACTGCCTGCCAAGCCACATCAAAGCAAGCGTCTGTACGGTCTCGACTAGCCAGTATTTCGGGGAGTGCAGCAATTTTCGTCCATCCATTAAGGATTACTGTAAAAAACCATGAAGGATCATCTAGTCTTAAACTTGGTTCTGATGAGCCGGCATACGGCTTTTTCTTAAATTACATTTCAGTTGATTCCAGAAACCCGCTCCCTTTCCGCCGACTGTCTGCCAAGCCTCCTCGACGTAAACGTCTCCGGGGTCTCAGCTAGCCAGTTACTCGGCAGGAGTGTTGCAAATTTCTTACATCCTTTATGGATTACTGTAAATAACTATGAAGATTAATCTAGTTTTTACTTTTTAAATTTTGGTTCGGGGCGAGAGCAATTCGGAAATCCTTTTGCCGGAAAAATGATGGAACCGATAGACTGAAGACGAATTCGAGAAGAAGAGCCAGTTTCCCTACAATATTTCTAAAAAAAGTTCCAGTGATTGGAACGTAAGGTACGAGACTCCTGCGGGAAAA